>JANQKJ010000098.1 GCA_028281205.1 Gammaproteobacteria bacterium | reverse complement strand
GGCACACTACCCAATAGGCGGTGAATATCCGTATATTCAAATTTTTCAAGCTCTTCCTTATCTAACAAGTGAGCGGAACCTGGTATGGTCTTAATATTGTCTTTGCCACCTGTCACCAAGATTTCTTCTATTTCGCTATAGTCGTTACTCAATTGATTGGGGCTGGTAGAACCACTTGATTGTTCCTGACCTAGCAGGTTTCCACTACCAAAACTAAGTGTTAACGCAAGCACTACTTGCATGAAGTTACTGACCTTATTCATGACCATCTTCCATTATATTAATCAGAGTCGCCTTCAACGCTATTGGGCAATTGCAAACTTAGTACAGTTAACACATCACCTTTTAAATTGTCGGTAATAATTTTCGCGTAGCCATATAAACCACAGGCGGGAATGGTGGCACTGGCTGGTGTAGTCGCACTATTAGCACACTCAGCGACTTCGGCAGCAGTATCTATTGCAGCAATGTCATCAATAAAGTCAGTGCTATAGTTTTGCAATGCCGACAATAAAACATCGACATCAGCCACAACTTGCTGAGCTAAATCATTGAAATTACGTAATCGCAGTAAATCATCCAGCGACACGGCTGATTTTAATGGATCAAAGCTACCGGTAAACGCCGCACGAAATGCCAACACATTATTGGTAAGATTATTGATAACATTGCCGCTCAAAATAGACTCCACCTGATCAGGACAAGAGGCTTCCCCACAAGTTGACAAGCCAGTGGGTACACCAAGCTTTCGATCTTTAACACCGGTATCAATAAAGAAAAGTGCGTCTAGTACCGCTACCAACGCTTCATTTTGTGACGCGAAGCTTGAACCCTCGCTACCAGCGCCAATTAAATCTGCCCGAAAATTGCCGCCACTAGCCTGCCAAGTATCCAATAGTTCATCGCTCTGTTTGGCAATATCGGCAGCAACTAATAAAACATAATTACAGCGCAATTGCTTGCGCTCAGCCTCAGGCCGACTATTCCAGGTTTGCAACTGTGTGACTTGACTAGAGCAATGATGGTTTAGGTCATCACTAAACAACAAATACTCTAACGCATCGAGTCCCTTGGCCTGCGGCGTTCGGCTACCAACAGCGAAACTATCATTTTCGCTAGCCAACACGACGTCTCGATCAACGGCGCACTGACTCACAGCATCTGGCCAGGAATAGACCCTGTTACGCAAATTAGCGCTATTGGCAGCGATGGGACCGACTGGCATCGCTTCAATTTGTTGCCAAGTTGCCATAACATCACGCCAACTCTGTTGCGCCGATTGTCGCAACACTGATTCATTAGGCGAGCCAAGTCCAGCGCAATAGCCGGCTAACGCACTATTAGTTGCAGCCAATGCATTTGCTTGTGACGCAAAACGGCTATAGGTCGGCAAAATAATATCGTCGGCCAGTGTCGTGAAAAATGCCGCCGTTGCCGCATCATCTGCACCTGACGTATTTTGGGTAGTCACTGAATTATCACCGCTACTACCACCATCGTTAACACAAGCGGTAAAGCAGGAAACAACAAATGACAATAATAATATTCTATACAGTTGATTTTTCATAAAACTCATCTGCCTTGTTGAACAACTTTGCTATATAAACGACAAAGGCATCAAACCAAAAAAGGGCAAACTAGTAGTAGCTCGCCCCATTTAACTGCTATGTATTGCTTGATCAGTAATGCTAGCCGGAAATGCTGACAGGCTAATACAATAACTACCAAGCCGCTACGTTACTTTCATCAAACTCATAAATGTTTTCAAGAATATCACGTGCTGCTAGCAAATCTGATCGATATTGCTCAACACCACCAGTAAATGCTACGCCAGCTTGTGTGCCATCTGGCAACACGGGCGCATCCCCCATCAAACTTAATAGCTGCTGCAACTGGGCTACGCTGTCAGCATCAGCCCGGAAAGGGGAATCAGGATTAAACTGTAAACCCAGACCAAACCCTTTCATCTCACCCCAATGCTTAGCGTGATTTTTAAACGCTGCAAGCGAAGCATAATCGTTGCTACCGGTAAAATTGTCCATATCAGCTAGTACCTCATTGATATAGTGGACAACCGTCGCCGCAATACACTTTTCCCACGTACGTGACGCTATTAAAGCCTGTTCCCGTAGCTGAGTTAAGTCTGACTCAGACAACTCTCCCTCAACGCTATTTAGAATGGTACGACCAAGTAAAAACGCATTAAAGGCATCTGCCGTAAAATCAGTTTCTACCACTGAGCCCCTATCGCGTTTGGCGCAGTTAGTTGAATTCGCTAAGTTGACCTCAGAACGGATATCGATATCACCATCACCGTTAGCATCATTAAAACCATCGGCAAATTCAGCGCGACCGCCTTTGCCAGCGATTTCATCATCCTCATACTCATTGTAATTGCGCGCTGCGCCAAAGTAACCAAACGCCTCATCCCATTTATGCTCGGCAGTTGAATAAGGCTTGCCGGTTTTATCTGGCTCGGCATTAGCAACACTAAAATCCGTTTTTAAATAATCGGCAGTCCCTTGAGAATAGGCAACGGAACCCAGTAAAAATTTCTGCACAAGTTGCTTTAAATCAAGGCCGGTTTCGGTGACATAAACAACATCAATATCAACTTCATTACCATCGACCGTAA
>JANQKJ010000083.1 GCA_028281205.1 Gammaproteobacteria bacterium | reverse complement strand
AGCGGCCCTGATACTGATGCAGGGAGTGAGAATTTCCATGTTGATCATTAAGCTCAAATTCTGGAGCGCTTTGGCCAATCTGTAACTCGGATGCATGAGTGTGGTTAAACATAATGAGTAAAAAACATAGTGTTAACAGAGTTGAGTATTTTTTCATAATTTAAGATCAACGTTATCTAACCAGTAAATTCGTTTGCCAACAACTTAATATGCTAATTAGCTAAGCAGCTGGAATTTGTAATAATAAATTCATAAATAATTCTCGACGAATGAATGGGTTAATTATTACAAAAGTATCAATAATTTAAGACAGCTTTGAGTAAATAATTTTAATAAACATGACAATAACGTCATTATTATTTCATTTAAATTTCATGTAAGTCTGGATAATGCACATCACATAAAGTTCCTGCAGAAGTAGTTGGGAAATAAGTAGCAATTATTGCAGCCAGTTATCGGTGAATAATCACCGCTAAATCATGGGTATAGACCTATGTGATCAACTTCACAGTAAGTTTGATCGTGCATTCAGTTAATTGCTGATGAATATAAATTATTAAATTACAGTGAGTTACATAATGTTACATTATACTAGCCAGGCAGTTAAAAAATTATTCTCTGTGTTTGGCCTAGTTGCGGCAGTAGTGTTTGCAAATCAGGCATCCGCAGCAATGATTGAATACAAAGCCAACTTATTTGGTCCTGGTATGCAAGTCCATTACTGCATAGACCTTGATTCTCGCGGCAGCATATTTGGTGATTACAATGAATCCGAAGGCACTTTATCTAACATTCAGGGCGTACTGGATTTTGTAACCATCACAGAAGGATTTATTAAACGTGGCTTTAATAATTTTAAAAATTATGTGTTAGGCACATTTAATGATAATGCACCGCAATTTTTGCGCGACAAAAATATTTTCGTCGACCTGTCTCGTGGTGCTGAATATGCACAAACAAAAGTAACTGATAGGAAAGTGCGTGAATGGGGTTGGGCATTGTTTTATGATCCAACTGAATACACTAGTGCTGAAGAGTTATTTGCAGATCGTGATAACCTTAGAACGCTTGTTAACCCATATAAGACATTTGGCGAGTTATGCCCTCAATATGCTGGTGGTAACACAGGTGGGCATCATGGTTGGTGTTCTGCTGGTGTAGAGTTTTTCGCGGACCATGGCACACCAGCGCCTATACCTATTCCTGCAGCGTTCTATTTATTAGCTACAGGGTTGATTGGTTTGGTTTCTTTTACTAGAAGACGCAACTCAGTATAGCTTTTGTATCACTACGCTTTAATTTCTTTCTCGGTTAAATACCAGTGTAGTTTGGTATGTAGCGACACCACTGAACCAACAATAATCAATGTTGGACTTTGCACATGATGTGTATCCACTAAATTTGGCAGACTGCTTAAATCCCCAATCAGTACTCTTTGGTCAGGTGTAGTGCCTTTGCTGATAAGTGCCGCAGGAGTTTGTTCGTTTAAACCATGATTGATTAATTGCTCACAGATAATGCTTAAACCATGTAGGCCCATATAAAAAACCAATGTTTGGTTGGTATGTGCAAGCATGTCCCAGTTAAGGTTGACAGTGCCATCTCTTAAATGGCCGGTAACAAAAATACACGCTTGTGCATGATCACGGTGTGCCAATGGAATACCTGAATAGGATGCGCAGCCAGCCGCAGCAGTGATACCAGGCACTACTTGAAAGTGAACGCCTTCTTCCATAAGGGTTTCAATTTCTTCGCCTCCACGTCCAAATATGAAAGGATCACCGCCTTTAAGTCGAAGTACTCGTTTACCTTGTTTGGCTAAACGCACTAGTAATTGATTAATTGATTCTTGTTGTAGTGAATGATTAGATCTTTGCTTGCCAGCATATATTTTCTCAGCGTCCTTTCTGACTAAATCCATAATTTGATCCGACACCAAGCGATCATAAACAACCGCATCCGCTTGCTGCATTAGTCGTAATGCGCGAAATGTAAGTAGATCAGGATCACCCGGTCCGGCCCCAACAAGATATACTTCGCCTTTATCATTATTGGTAAAATCTTTGCTAGATAATTTTTTTTGTAACGACTCTTCGGCAGCAGATAATTTTCCTGCCAAAACCATTTCTGCAATTGGACCCTGTAATACTTCTTCCCAAAATCTCCTGCGCGCATCAGTATCGACTATCGCTTCGCTAGTCGTTTGGCGATATTTTTCCACCAGTACAGCTAGTGAACCATAGGCTGATGGCGTGCAGCGTTCAAGGTTGCGGCGCAGCAACCTTGCCAATACGGGTGAGGCGCCACCTGTTGTAACAGCAATTTGGATGGGATCCCGATTTATAACAGAAGGCAGCACTACATCACCTTGTTTGAAATCATCGGCAACATTGATGAGTATATTTTTTTGCTTGGCTAAATCGCTAATGTGTTTATTCAAGGCTTGATCGTCTGTTGCAGCAATAATCAAACATTGCTCATTAATATCTGAATTATTAAATTCTCGTGCATGAATGCTTATAGATGTATCGTTACAATGTTCTTGCAATGCTTGGCATATAGTAGGTGCAACAATCGTAATGCTTGCTTCAGCTTTACTGAGCATTTTCACTTTTCTAAGAGCAATGGTGCCGCCGCCAACTACCAGGCATGGTTTGTTTTTTATGTCAATGAAAAGAGGAAGTAGACTCATGCTGGTTTTAGAATATTTATTTGATTGATGATAGGGTCAGTCAGGTGGGTAATACGTTTGCGCATTACAGACCCTATGGCGTCCGTTACACCGAATACAGGATCGAGTAGCGATTCATTTACCATAGATAGATATAGTACTGCATCTATTGATAGTTTGGCATCTGCTTGCTGATTTAAAATTTCATTAATATCGTTCTCATACTGTTTGTGTAATTGGCTAACATATTGTTCGAGTTGAAGGATGTCCCGCCAATGAAACTTTTCTGTATGATTGATGCTGCAATATTCACCAATAGTATTAAATATCTCTACCGCAACATCTTGGTCATTGGGTTTATTGATGACCAGGCTGATAGCTTCTAGTGCTGCTTGCCCCTGGCTACTAAATAGAGAGGAGAGTTTGTTTGCTAGAATATTAGTCGAATCTAATTGTTTGATAGCATCAAACTTCGGATGAGGCTGACTTTGTATGGGTAAAGATTCAGGACATTGTCTGATAAAACCAACATAAAAAGTATTGCGCCGTTTACCGCGTTTCCAGATATCCAGTTTAGTTTTTTCTTCGATGAGGTTGGGTTGTAGTACCAAGCGTACGGATTTCATCATGGCCTTAGAAGTTTCTTCAAACGGCAAAAACTCAACTAAAAAATTGGCTAACTCTGGGCCCATAGATCCTTGCGCTACTTGTTTGCTTTCAAGCAGGCAACGTGCATTTTCTGAATTCGGTGCACACCACCACGCGCGTCGTGCTATTTCATTGGTAATACCGCTGGCGTGAACAACTGCAACAACAGCTTCGGGCTCGCCCAGTAATAAAAGTTTTTCCAGGCTATTGTCGCGTGCTTGCCCCATGCGCGTCCAGCGCCTTAAAAACACTGGGTAGCCACCCGGTGAGCCTAATATGTGAGTCGATAACCATTGGCGAACTAGCTTAAGATATTTTTCGTCTTTGCAGTTTGCATGCAGATTAACTTTCGCTTCACCCTTTTCCGATAACGCATGCAATTCCATGCGTGATTCATCAATACGTATTGCTTGTAAAGGTTGGGCAAGCAGAACGTTGAGACGCAATTTATCTTGATCGGATAAGTCCATTAATTCAATTGAATGCGTTGACCGAAAGGTACGCTTGCATTTCCTTTAACCAGCCAAATTACAGGATAATTAGGTTGATATTGTGGAAACTTGCCTACGCAGTCGCTAAAGTAAACTAGTAACTGGGGAGCCTGATCTTGCTTTTCTACCCAATCAAATACTGGCCGGAAGTCAGTGCCACCACCGCCAGTAAATGTTTTAGGTAAACAAAACTCTTCCCATGATTCAAATATCCATGGCGAACCATCGGCAAGTTCAGCATCGCAGACTAATAGACTAATACGTGCACGTAGCTGGCCTTTGATGGCATCAACTTCACACATGAATTCATTCATCTCTTCGTCGCCGATCGATCCGCTAACATCAATAGCAACCACCATATTAACTTGCGAGCTACGCAGGCTTGGGTAGATAGAGGGATCTCCACGACGCGAGGAAGGACGCGAGTAATTATAGTCATCTCTGGCGGTTGCTGTCATATGTCGAGCTAGTAATGCACGCCAAGGAAGCTTGGGTTGCAACATGAACTCAACCATACGCGCCATAGAAGCGCTTAACTTGCCAGCCTGTTGTGCTTGTTGGGCAGCCCCTGCTAAACGTTGTTGCCACTGCACTGATAAATTGTCTAATTCCTGTTGGCTCATAGTAGCCGGTTGTGGGGCACCATTATTGCCTTGATCTGAATCGTCGTTATCAGGACTGTTGTTCGCTTCATTATTTTGCGGTTCAGTGGAGGGCGGCGAGTCTTGTTGCTGATCTGTCGGGTCAGTTGATTCGTCGTTACCTTCGTCTTCATGGTTTGAACTGTCAGCATCACCGTCATCTTTATCTTGTAAGCAACGATAAATTTCTTCGGCAGTCATGCCGGCAAAGCTGTCTTCAATAAGTGTGCCTGGCGGTGCGTTAAAGCCTTCTTCGATAAGTAGCGGGTTTACCGCATACTCACATGCCAGATCCCATCGATGTTTAATACGATGACCACGGCGGGCAAAATGTGACAATGCACAATGTAGAGCTTGTTTAGCCAACACAAACTGGGTTTCGGAATTGTGTAATTGATTAATGTATTCGTAATTAAAGTAAATCTTTTTTGCATCTGTGCTTGCAGTAGAACACCAAGCTGGGTCAGCCATTTCTAGTGGCATACGCAGGACTAATGCGCCTAAAAAAGGCTTGTCTAAAATAAGACGGGTACGTGCAGCAGCAAGTTTAGTTGCAACAGAGTTTTCGCCGTTGTTGGTCAATTGAGTGATAACTTGTTAATTATCGTAGAGCATTAAATCTGCTACTGAGTCGGCCCAGGAAGCAAACTCTGGTAGTGAAAAAATCTTTTCGCCAATTGCACGGTGCATATCCGATATCATCATCACGCCCATTTCTTTTTGCGGAAATTTGTGTGCGTAATTTAAAATGTTGCCTTGTGATGTCGCAGCATCGTCCAGGTTATTAACACGGATAGCTTGCCCGACTAACGCAGAAGCAACCGCATACTGCAAATCAATTTCATTAGGCACGGGGACTTCTTGGCCGTTTACTATATCTTCTATGTTAGGCATTGAATCTAAGTTGGCAATAAATGCATTGAGTTCAACACCTGCAGCCGGACCAACACAAGCTTGTAAAGTTTCTAATAAGATCGTGCCCTGGTCGGTAAACTTTTGTAACGCTCGGTGAGCGAATTCCCACGAGCGTGGTGAAGGAAAAGCCATAGGATTTTGGGCTGCATCAAAATCAAAAATCAAATCTGGCCGAAAACGTAAAAAAGCAATAATGCGGTCATCAATATTATTGGCATACGCCCAAGCGACCCAGTCATCTAAATTAGTATCGACTTCATAATGTGAGAAACGGTTTGCTAGTGGTGCTGGCATGGTATAGGTAACACCGCGATCACCTTGTCTATTACCAGCCGCAAGAATAGCCCAGCCGTCAGGGACTTCATACTGACCTAATTTACGATCCAAAATTAATTGATAGGCTGCAGCAGAAACACTAGGTGCAGCCGAAGTAATTTCATCTAAAAATAGAATGCCTTGTTCACCATGTCTTTGTTTATCTGGCAACATGGCGGGAATGGCCCACTCGACACTACCGTCAACACGAAAAGGGATGCCACGTAAATCACTAGGTTCCATTTGTGACAAGCGAATATCAATCATCGGTACATCATTGCGTTCAGCAACCTGGACAACAATTTGTGATTTGCCTACGCCAGGAGGTCCCCACAACATAACTGGTGTGTGCTGGCCTTCAGTAGCACCATGAAATTCTTTGTCTAAAACGGTAAATAGGTGTGCGGGTCTCATTTATCACTCCGTGAAAACTATTGCGCTTGCAAATAGCTCCAAAAAAATAGGTGGGGAAAATAAGTTTAAAATACTCATTTATTATTTATAAACTCCGCTTTTTCACTTATTTTTGCCTACTATTTGCTGCGCTCATAACGTTTTCACGAAGCGCTAATAGTAGTTTGTAGATTTTATTAGAACACATTGGTTGATAGCGAAAATTTATTTAGGAATTCTGATTGATTAACGCAGTGGCTGAGGCGCGGCAAAAAATGATGAGCAAGCGGAATGTATAGTTAATACATGAGCATTGCGAAGTATTTTTTAACAAAGTATCAGAATCAATCAGAAGATCCTAAACTAGAAGCCAGCCTTCTTGTACCACTCATTAGCCTTCTCTTCGTCCTTCTCAATTAAAGTACCTTGTTCGTACATCATGCCTAAAGTTGTTTGCGAGCCAGCCAACCCTTGTTCAGCAGCTTTTGTAAACCAGTGCACAGCTTTTTCACCATCCTGCTCCACGCAGTCACCTTCCATGTACATGAAACCAAGACCATGTTGGGCCAGTGCGTGCCCTTGTTCTGCGGCAGCACTCATCCACTTGAAAGCGGTTTCCGGACTTTCAACTACACCCAAACCGTTTTGACACATAATGGCTACACGGTGTTGGGCATCTGCGTAGCCTTTTTCGGCTAGTGGAGACAATAATTGCATAGCACGTGAAAAGTGCTTCGATTCGAACGACTGGATGCCGCTTGCGAAATCAATTTCTTCTGCTTCTTCCATGTTGTTACTCAAATAGGGTCAATTAATAACAAGGCTAAGTTTAAAGCAAACCTAAACAACACCGAATACCCCGGATGAGTGCCCGTGTGATCATAATAATATCTATATTATTCAATAGCTTAATCGCCCCTCCATAGAGATATTTTGATGCCCGAGGACATTTTGTATGCTGCCTGCCCTTTACACGCAATACGAAAAAATCAATGGCAGCAGTATTAGCAGAATCGCAACAGGCAATAGATGCTTTTGTACGCAGTGCGATTGGACGCGTCGCGACAGGCCCTGAGTACAGCAAAGACCTGTCATTTGAAGAGTCACGCTCAATAATGAAGTACATCCTGCAGGATGTGACTGATCCAGTTCAGGCTGGCATATACTTGATTGCATTGCGTATGAAACGTGAGACAGATGATGAAAACGGCGGCAGTCTGCAGGCAATCTTAGACATAACGGATCGCGTCACTGCTGAAGTTGACAGTGTCGTTGATATTGCAGAGCCATACGATGGTTATATGCGTGGAGCACCTGTGAGTGCTTTTTTACCTGCCTTGTTATCGGCATGTGAGGTGCCGGCGGTGAGTCATGGTCTTGAAGAAGTGGGACCAAAATTTGGTGTCACACAGCGAAAAGTTTTGCGTGCGGCTGGTGTTGATGTAGATCTAAATACAAGTCAGGCAGTTGAACGCATTAATAATCCTGATATTGGCTGGGCATATGTAGACCAAGCCCAATTTTGTCGGCCACTGCATGATTTGGTGCCATTGAGGAAGAGAATTATCAAGCGACCAGTACTGACAACAGTTGAAGTGCTGGCGAAACCTATCTGCGGTAAGGCCTCTACTCATCTTATGACGGGTTATGTGCATAAGCCTTACCCGCCAGTATATGAGCGTTTGGCAAAGCTGGCTGGATATGATTCAGCTGTACTAGTACGCGGTGTTGAAGGGGGCATCACACCAGCGCTTAATAAACCTGCCAAGTACTTTGAGTATCATGGTCTGCAAGGTGAATTGACTGAGGTTGATGTGCTTGCCAATGACGCCAATATTGATCAAAGCGTACGTTGTGTACCGCTGCCGGAGTCAGTCATGCAGTCTGCTGCCAACGGCGATGCAGTCGTTGATGTTGAAGAGTTATCTAAGGCTAGTGCCCAGGCTGGCCTGGAAGCACTCGATGGAAAACAGGGGCCGGCAAAAGATTGTTTAACTTACTCAGCGGCTATTATGCTTAAGCATTTAGGGCGTGCTTCTTCCTTAGCGCAGGCTGCGGCAATGGTTAATGAGGTTATCGCAAGTAGCAAAGCGATGAAGTGTTTTCAAGCTAAATAGATTTATCTGAAGTTATTATTTACTA
>JANQKJ010000079.1 GCA_028281205.1 Gammaproteobacteria bacterium | reverse complement strand
TTTTGAATAACGGAGTAATTTTATCTGCTGGGCACTGTTTCAGGAGTAGCCGTAAATTGCAGCAGCTTGAATTTAATGTACCGGTTTCAACGATTGATGGTGAGGCAAATGATCCTTCCAAAAAGGATGTTTATAAAATTGATTTAGATAATTTATTGTGTAGTGATTGCTCTAAAGACAAAAATTTAAAACACGGAAAAGATTGGGCTGCATTTTTAGTTATACCAAACAATGAAACTAAATTGTATCCATTAGATGCTCAGAATGGAGGATTTAACTATGATTTGCTTTTGTCAAATTTCAAAGAAGTAAAAAAAGTGAATGTATCAGGTTATGGAAAAAACTATGAGCCTGCTTACGCGAATTTTGCTTTGCAAGATTCACAAGGTGACTATTTAGGATTAGCAAAGGAACTTTTTGATGATGATGTTGAAATTCTACACCTCGTTGACACTAGAAGAGGCAATTCAGGTTCTCCGATATTCTCATATGATAAAAACAAAAATGAAATAGCACATGGGATACATACAGGTGGCGACTGTGAACCGAATAAAGGGCATCCTAATTCTGGGACAAGTATCGCGGGTCATGTTTCTTTAATAAACGCGATAGATCAACTCGCTAGCATTCATAAAATTGCAAATGAATAAGTCAACTAAATCTCCCTGAACTATCACATGACTCCTTATGAAAGCTCTAAATAAATTTGAAGCCTTAGGTGTGGAAGGCGTTTCTAATTACTTGTCGGATTACATTCAAGATGGAGTGGTTGTCGAGTATGAAGAAATTTAAAGTTAATAACTTGCATTAAAATGATTCAAATAAATATATGCTTTTGCCCAAGGTTGTGACTAGGGTATACTCAATTCAATCTCCATGTCTGAGACTACAATTTAGTAAAGTGAGAATGATTCATTTTGGTGGATGTTATGTCCTCCAATTCAAAGATAGGTGCATACTGATCCACTTGTCCTCTCATGTAGGAGCTTGAGAGATGCCCATAATGCTTTTCTACCATCTTTATATCAACATGATCTAAATTTCTTGCCAAAGCAATTAGGTCCATACCATTTTGAACTGCGAGGCTTGTATAGGTATGACGCAGTTGATGAAAATTAACAGAGTCTGAAAGTAGGGCGCGTTCGCACGCCACTTTCATGCGTCGGATCTGATGCGAGGGCCCCCATGGTTCACCGCTTTCACGAATGAATAAGCGTTGCACTGGGTTCATGTGACATGACAACTCTTCAAAGAAGGTAGAAGCTTCTTGCGTTAAATAAATATCCCGCTCCGCGCCACTTTTGGATTGCGGGATGTGCAAACATAAACGTTGATTGGCATCGCGCCAAAGATCTCGTGCTGTCAGTCGTGTGAGTTCCCCATAGCGGCAACCGGTAAAAAGGCGGCTTGCACCAGCAGCTTAAAATCGGAAGGGCATGCATCAATCAAGCGTCTGGCTTTTTCGACAGTCAGCCAGCGTTCGCGCGCTTTGTTAATTTGTTTAAAGGGTGCAAGATCAATCAGCCACTCCTTCTCATTACGAATCTCCTGGTGATGGTGTTTGGCGGCATAGTTGAGTGCGGCTTTGAACGCGGTCGTGATGCGATTGGTGGTGGCGCGGCGTTTACGCCTGGTGTGGGGACAGTTCATGTCTACGTCTGCATAATTTAATTCATCAGCCCATTTGGAACTGCGTAATCGCGGTGGAGTATTGGCAAAAGATTCTTAAGCGTTAGTTCTTAAGACGACTAAAACTAAAGAACAAATGAAGTTTATGCAGCTACGTTCTAAGGCTGCAAAGATTAGTTATACACACTTTAATTATATGCATAAGTTTAACGAGTGTATTACAACTACCAATTTGGAATCGCAGATGAGTTGGATGGTAATGATTTTGTAATTGATAACTACTGATGAAGTTTATGAGATTAAAGAATAAGTAATGCCACGTAATTAATAGGTAGTTTACGAAGTGAACTAAAAAATTTAAACGCTATTTTTTAAACCCAAGTTTGGGTTAAAACTAGTTTGTACAACTTCACAGTTAAATAGGCATAATACTTGTAGGTTGTAATTAATGGGGACGGTAAGAAGATTGTCTAGTCAAGCTTCTATAAGGCATTGTGTTGATTGCATTAATTCTGTGCAGGCACTTGTGGCAAATTCATTTACGTTAACACACATGAAGATTGTGTTTTTGATTTATTTGAATAACGGAGTAACACGCTCGGAATTAGCTGAAGAAACTGGACTAGCTCAATCAACAGTTAATAGATACGTGCAAGACCTTACCACTATGTCATGGACTCGCGGAGCCAAGGAATCCAGGCCAGCGGGTCATGACTTAATCACAGAGAAGGCGGATGAACATAATTTAAGGGTTAAACACATTTACTTGAATGATCGTGGCCGTGAGTTAATTAAAGCCGTAGTACATAACATGCAGGGAATAGTTGAAGAAAATGAACGAGAGAATATTTAGAGATAATTGGCGATTTATTTTAAAGTGTGCAGTGATAAACCTTATATTCTTAGCCATAGTTTTTACATTTATAGATAACTGTATCATCTTAACGACTATCGTCTGGTTTAATGTTTTAGTGGCTTTTGTGATGTGGTTATATAAGTTTATGGGAATTATTCATGATGTAACATACTGATGTTAGATATATTAATACCAGAAATTAACATCGGTTACCTCGGCCCTGAGTGGCTTAAACAATCGTGGGTAGGCTTCGCCTCTGTTGGTTATATATTTGCTGTAGTGCACTTACCAATATTATTTCATACAATAAAGAATAGGCTTGATATGGAATTGAGAGTTTGGAAAGTCATGGTAAGAGCTAATTACTATGATAATGAAAAATTCTTTGTAGTAGCTAAAGAAGAAGGTGGGGCAATTTATCAAGCAACCAAGTTAATAAAGAAAAAACACAAGGAAGATAATCACCCCAACAAATTAATTATTAAAGGGTTTCTTTTAGCTCCATATATAAAAAGACCTACTTCAGATAATCATATACTTAATTAGTATAATTTTTTAAATAATTTACTTTTTACTTCTTCAAATATCCACTTATCAAAATAATAGTACCATAACAGGGGTTCGCATCCCCTTGGGGACGCCAAAATTCTTTCATCTATTGCACACTGTAATCAGTAGATAATAAAAATTCCATGTTGGATATTAATCCTAATTTCATAGATCTTTGATTGAAATGCGCTAATCTAAGTTAAGTAAGAATTAAGTTTTATCTCAAATCCAATTTAAACATGGCACAATAATCCAGAGAATAGATACCTAAAAACACTATTTAAGTTCGCATAATGTATATTATGTTAAATTAAAAATATCCTACCAATACTTGCTTAAGATACGTGCCCCCCAATAACCTCTGTATTGTTATTCCTGTTTTCAATGAACAAGAAACAATATGCAAACAAATCGACCCCTTATTGAGATTAAATACACTGGCACCTATCATTTTTGTAGATGGCAATAGTTCTGATCAAACTGTAGAGCTGTTAAAACAACACGAGTTACAAGTCATTACTTCTCCACAACTAGGACGTGGCGCGCAAATTAGTTTTGGTGCAATTAATGCTCCAAATGACTGCAAATATATTTTGTTCTTGCATATAGATACTCAATTGCCGACTGAATTTGAGCGATTGATCAATGAAGTTCTTAATGAATCTGTTTGGGGTCATTTCTGTGTGCAGTTAAATTCTGATAAGCCTATGCTCAGAATTATTCAATTTATGATGAATTTGCGCTCTAAAATGACCAGTATTGCCACTGGCGATCAAGCCATGTTTGTTAGGAAAGATGAGTTTTTAACATATTCTGCTGAGGTTACAGATCATCCTTTAATGGAAGACATATTTTTATCAGCAACTCTAAAGAAACATCATGGCAGAGCCAAAGTAATCAAAAAGCCTGTAATTACTTCAGCGCGTTATTGGTCTAATCATGGTGTGATTAAAACAATCATTAAAATGTGGTCATTTAGATTAATGTATTTTTTGGGTGTATCACCTAAAAAACTTTACCAACTCTATTATCGATAGAACGTGCGTAAACAAAACACACTTATTTTATTTGCTAAGTTTCCAAAAATTTGCCGTGTTAAAACACGTTTATGGCCTGATTTGAATCATCGTGAATGTCTGGACTTACATAAGTCACTTACAACTAGCATCATAAGACGGCTCAAAAATTCTAACAAGTATAATTTCATTACATATACCACCGCGCATAATTCTCCATTACCTTCGTTTGGTATAACAAGCAAACAACAATATGGCCATAATTTGGGTGCGCGCATGCACAATGCAATTACCCAGGAGCTCAAGTATGCACAACGTGTTGTTTTGATAGGTTCTGACTGTATAGAACTTTCCAGAGAATCGATAGAAACTGCTTTTGATTTATTAAGTAACCAAAATGATATTACTCTTGGGCCGACCCAGGATGGCGGTTATTGTTTGATTGGTATGAAGCAGCCGTGCAAATTTGTATTTGAAAATATTACCTGGAGTACACCTGATGTATTAAATCAAACACTGCGTGTAGGTAAGAAAAAATCTAAAAAAATACATTTACTAGAGACTATGCATGACATAGATACTATCGATGATTTAATTAAATTAAAAAAAATGAGCAAACTGCCTGATTGGGCGGGAAAATTTGCGCGCCCGCACTAATACATTTTTTCCAAACCTTGATATATAAGGTCGACTCCTACGTCTGGTTTATGCATATTCTCACTGAGGTGACGGCGCCATTTTTTTGCACCCGGGATACCCTGATACAAATTCAATATATGTTTGGCCATAGACTTTAAAGGTATCCCCTGCTTGATATTTTTTTCTACATACATAGCATACTCATGAATAACATCATTCATTGACGGTTGCTTACTGTTTGCCTGGCCATAGATTTCTTTATCTACATTAAGTAAAAATTCAGGGTGTTTATAAGCTTGTCTGCCAATCATTACACCATCAACATGCTTTAAATGTAGTTTTATGTCTTCGATAGTATTAATGCCACCATTGATTACTATATTCATATTTGGGTTATCAATTTTTAATTGATAAATACGTTGATAATCTAACTTAGGTACTTCACGATTTTGTTTAGGGTTTAATCCTTTTAACCAGGCTTTACGTGCATGTACGATTAAGGTTTCACAACCAGCTTGCTTAATGCTATCAACAAAGTGACATAAAAAATCATAACTATCATCATGATCAACGCCAATGCGGCATTTGACTGTTATCGGAATGTTTACCTGGTTACGCATTGCAGTAACACATTCTGCGATTAATGCTGGCTCGCGCATGAGGCACACACCAAATCGTCCTGCCTGCACGCGGTCACTGGGGCAACCCACATTAATATTAATTTCATCATAACCTGCCTGTTCACCCCATTTAGCAGACTGAGCCATTTCAATAGGGTCACTGCCGCCTAGTTGCAATGCAATAGGATGCTCAGATTCATCAAAGCGTAAAAACCGTTCCCGATCACCATGGATTAATGCGCCTGCTGTCAGCATTTCTGTATAAAGACGCGTATGTTTTGTCATTAAGCGCACTAGATATCGAAAGTGACGGTCTGTCCATTCCATCATGGGTGCAATACATAGTTTATGTGTCGTCATATAACTAATCTTGCGAATAACGAGTCTCTAAGTACTGACACACACTGCGCAAACCCATTGCTTCACCACCTTTAGGCCGCCCGGCACGGCTGCGCATGTTGTAAGCCATAATGTCAAAATGTACCCAATCACATTCATCATCAACAAAGGATTGTAAAAATAATGCGGCTGTTATCGCACCTCCATAACCACTGGATGCGCAGTTAACTATATCTGCTACATGACTCTTTAATTGATGCTTATAACCTTGGTGTAAAGGCAGGCGCCAAATATCATCTTCGACATTGCTTGCTGAAGCATATAAGCCATGCGAAGTTTTATCATTTTTACTAAAGAACACCCCTACTTCTGTTCCTAATGCTACTCGGGCAGCACCAGTAAGGGTTGCAAAATCAATTAATAAATCCGGTTTCATTTCACTTAGTTCATACATGGCATCAGCCAGTACTAAACGACCTTCGGCATCGGTATTATCAATTTCAACAGATTTGCCAGAACGGGAAACAATGACATCCCCAGGACGGTAGGCATCACCAGATATGGCATTTTCAACTGCAGGAATGGCCAATTGCATACGCACAGGTAAATTTGTTTGCATAATATAATTGGCTAAACCTAATGCATGTGCTGCGCCACCCATATCTTTTTTCATCCAGCGCATGCCAGTTGCATTTTTTATATTCAAACCACCACTATCAAAGCAGACCCCCTTCCCTGCAATACATAGCAAAGGATGTTGAGGGTTGCCCCATGATAATTTAATTAATCTTGGTTCATAAATACTGGCCCTACCCACTGCATGAATTAATGGGTAATTTTTTTCTAGTAATTCATCTCCAATAATTTCTTCCAGATCAGCATTGTATTTAGTAGCCAGTTGTTTAGCTGTGTCTGATAAATGCATGGGCATCATTTCATTGGCAGGTTCGTTAATTAAATCTCTAGTTAAATAGGTTGACTCAATTGTGGCCTGCACCATGGAATGATTTATATCTGTTGTGAGTAATAATTGTGCACATTCCTTCTGGCTTGTGAATTTTGAGAATTGATAGGCCCCTAATCCCCAGCCGATAGTAAATTTTAGCCTGTCATGTACAGTAAGCTCTTCAGACAAGTAGTAATGCCCTGTTGGCAGTGCCATGGGTAAATCTGCCAATGTCCAAATAGAGGGATTGTCGTCGACAATAACCACAACCTGGTTTAACTTACCATCCGCATCTGGTACCAAATAATATTTACCTTGTTTAACTGAGCGAGTGCTTGTAAGTATCCAGTTAATGGTATGATCCAGCGACGTTTTCGCCAGCTCGTCAAATTTGGGTTTTGTTAGTAGCGTAATGGGAATAGCGTCTTCGTTTACGGCTTCGTAGAAACAATCCATATTTATTATTAAGGTTATTAATTCAGCGCATATTGTAACAAACCATTTACTTCACGACTTTATTGCATGAGCAAGCAGACACCCGCGTTAAAGATTGAAAACTTAGTCAAGCGTTATAAAGATGGCTTTCAGGCCCTTAATGGAATTTCTTTTAACGTCAAGCAAGGCGATTTTTATGCCTTGTTGGGACCCAATGGTGCCGGGAAATCAACCACCATTGGCATTATATGTTCGCTGGTGAATAAAACTTCAGGCAACGTTGAAATATTTGGTTATAACATTGACAGCGATTTTGCCAAAGCCAAACGTTTGATTGGCCTTGTTCCTCAAGAATTTAATTTCAATTCATTTGAACCAATATTTGAGATCGTAAAAAATCAGGCGGGATATTATGGCATTACCCCAAATATCGCTAAAGGAAAAGCTGAAGAAACACTAAATATTCTTGGCTTGTGGGAGAAAAGAAAAAATACTCCACGTGAATTATCAGGTGGGATGAAGCGACGCTTAATGATAGCTCGAGCGTTGATACATGACCCACAGTTGTTGATTCTGGATGAACCGACGGCAGGTGTGGATATAGAAATTCGTCGTTCAATGTGGGAGTTGCTGCAAAAACTTAACGATGATGGCAGAACTATTATATTAACAACACATTACCTGGAGGAAGCTGAATATCTATGTCGCAATATCGGTATCATCAACGATGGAAATATAATTATTGATACATCTTTAAGAGATTTTTTAGATCAGTTAAAAAAGGAAACTTTCATTCTATACTTGAAGGATTCAATTTCGTCTCCACCGGTAATTAATGACGCTGATATCGTAGTTTATGATGAAAAAACATTAGAGGTCACACCTAAAGAACAGCAAACACTGGAGAAAATTTTTCTGCAATTTGCACAACTCGATATAGAAATATTAAGCATGAGAAATAAATCTAACCGGCTTGAAGAGCTGTTTATGAATCTGGTCAAGAAATGAGTTTTAACGCATGACTATCCAAGAAAAATTAATCGCCTTAAGAACTCTTTTCATAAAAGAAATTCTTAGATTTGCACGCATCTGGGTACAGACTATTGTTCCATCAGTAGTGACTGTAGCGCTGTATTTCACTATTTTTGGCAAGCTCATAGGCTCACAGTTAAGTGATGTCAAAGGTCATACTTATATGGACTTCATTATTCCCGGCATGATAATGATGTCAATGATCACAAATTCGTATGCCAATGTTGTGTCATCTTTTTATAGTTCTAAATTTCAAAAGCATATTGAAGAGATGCTGGTATCACCGATGCCCAATTATATAATTATTTGGGGTTATGTTTCTGGTGGTGTCGCCAGAGGCCTATCTGTTGGCATTGCAGTAACTATTACAGCAACCTTCTTCTCTGATTTACAATTTGAAAATATTGTTTTGCTTATGGTTGTTGCATTACTTACTTGCATTCTATTTTCACTGGCTGGTTTTATTAATGCAATATTTGCAAACAGCTTTGACGATATCTCTTTGATACCAACATTTGTACTCACGCCACTGACATATTTAGGCGGTATTTTCTACAGCATTGATATGCTACCCGATTTGTGGCGGTCAGTATCATTCGCTAACCCGATTTTGTATATGGTGGATACTTTTCGTGCCAGTATGATAGGTGTCAACGATATAAATATTTATATATCGTTGGCTATCATTATTGCTTTTGTTGTTGTGCTATATACAACTGCGATTGTATTGCTCAACAGAGGAACTGGAATTAGAAGTTAATAATTAAATTGACATTGCGGCCTCTTCACCCGCTTTTACTTTATTAATACCAGGAACCGGTGATGTTACGGCTGTACCATTTACAGGTTTAGCGTCTTCTTTCTTTTCGCGGTAATTAATATTATCAACACGATATTCCATTTCTACGCGTGCAAACGATATTTTATCACCTGACTTAAGTACGCATTTGTTAATTCGGTGTCCATTAACGGATGTTCCATTGGTGCTTCTTAAGTCTTCCAAGAAGAAATTATTATGAAAACTGATGACTTTAGCATGATGCATACTTACTGAATTAACCGGAATATGAATTTCATTGCTTGGTATCCTGCCAATGGTGGTCACTTCTTTTGTAATATCAAAACAGGCAACTACTTTATCGCCATCCATTTGCACAAGTTTAGGCGTGGGCTCACCAGCCATATTAATTGAAGCAACGTTCTTTTCTGCGAAGTGTTTAATGCCAACGCGTTCTTCATATGGAATCCATTGTAATTCTTCGACAGCAAGTTCCAGAATTTTTACAGAAATACTTTTTTCGCCCTCAACAAATGCAGTAATCAGTGCTGTATCAAATAAAGCATTAATCAAGCGAGGTACACCGCCAGTATAACGATGAACAATAGAGTAACATTCAGGATAAACAATAGGATCAATCTTGCCTTCTTCTTCAGCAGTATAGTCATAACCTGCAGTACTTAAGCGGTGGTGCACATAAGAAGCAATATCTTCAACACTCAGTGGTGCCAGGTGAAATCTAAAACGAATTCTTTGGCATAACTGTTCCATGCCCGGTGCGTCAAGAACTTGTTTAAGTTCTGGTTGCCCGACAAGTACCAAATTAAGAATGCGTTCGTGTTGGGTTTCCATGCCCGTCAACATACGTACTTCTTCCAGTACACGACGACTAAGGTTTTGAGCTTCATCGATAACTAATATAACTTGACGTCCCTGTTCATACTGTTCCATCAAATAAGTGTTAAGCATCTCGATCAACTCAACTTTACTTGCATTAAACGGTTTGAAGCCAAACTCAACCAGGATCGCCTGGAAAAATTCTAATTCATCCAATTGAGTCTGATAAACACGTGCAATGATGACATCATCACCGACACTTGAGAGTAAACTTTGAATGAGTGTAGTTTTACCAGAGCCGATCTCACCTGTTATCACGACAAAACCATCACGATTCCAAACAGTGTAATCCATGTAAGCTTTGGCACGCTTGTGTCCCTTACTTAAATATAGAAAGTTTGCGTCCGGAGTTAGCTGAAAAGGCTGTTGTTGTAGACCAAAATGTTCTAGATACATACCAAGTTTTCTCTTCTTGTGGTGAGTGCCAGTCGTTTCACTTATCTGACATCTAAATTATTAGTATTCACGTTAAATGACATTGTAATGGCGGGGAAAATCATTTATCAGAAGGCAATTCACAAAATAAACTAATTAATATATTTAGATATATTCAAAATCACATAAAAATAATCAGCTATAAACGAGTGCAGTTTAAGTATAAACAACGTAACTTTATGTTATTTATGAATTTTATAAGAAAAATTGATATCAGAATGTGAAATCAATCAAAAAGGGAGTATCTGTCTGAAGGTTAAATACTGATGCAAAATTTACTAAGGTGGGTAACTTAAATAGTGTTAATTTTGTTTTTCAACACAATCTGATTTATTGCACTCACCATAAATAATTAGCGAGTGGTCAGTGATATTAAAGCCATTATCTTCAGCAATTTTCTTTTGTTGTTCTTCGATTGAAGGGTTTACAAACTCTACAATTTTGCCGCATTTAATGCAGATTAGGTGATCGTGGTGTTTGCCCCTATCTAACTCAAACACTGCCTGGCCGCCTTCAAAGTGATGACGCATGACTAAACCTGCTCCTTCGAACTGAGTCAATACACGGTAAATTGTGGCTAAGCCGATCTCCTCGTCTGAATCGAGTAATACACGATATATATCTTCAGCACTCAAATGTTGCTGGTTGGACTTCTCAAGAATCTCCAAAATCTTCATCCTAGGAAGAGTGACTTTCAGGCCGGCCTTGCGAAGATCTTGATTTTCCATGCGATTTATAAGGGTTGGTATAGTAAATGTGACACTATATTAGCAAACCTGGATGATTTGCGTTAGCACACTTCTAGGGTTTTTGTCTTAGTCGGAAATGTTTTAAGTTCCTTAACAAGTTGCGTATAGCACTTTCGAACGAGTCATCACCATTCACTGTACAGTAGTCACGCAGCCATGACTCGACCTGATCAATGGTTTTGGTTTCACCAAGTATCGAATAGGTTTCTTCATGCAGATGATTGTAGGCTGTCATATACCCTGCCAACCAGCTCAAGTAATAAGCAGCACCGTCATCATTTTCGTTTAAATATGACTTGCAACTAAGATTGCCCAGACCCATGACCAAATATTGACCAGTGTCATCAGCAGTATTTGCAGGTGTATTGAATAAAGTCGAAAGTAGAATAATTTGGAAGAGAGTCTTTAATTTATTTAAACGTAGACTAAAAATTAACCTCATAATTCACTTTAGTATAATACGATAACTTTTTGATTATAAAATAAAAACCCGTCGTATAGACGGGTCTGCAATCAGCCATTAGTACACTAGGACTTAGCAATTTATTTTTTTTGTACCCAACTAGAGGAGAAAGGGTTGCCAATTTTCCGTGTGTACGGCGTACCAAATTCTGTTTTTGTGTTTTCCTAATCGCCAGAATCTCGTAACTCAATCTCCAGCATGAGAAAAACTTAAGTCCGCACATTAACACAACTTTTCATCAAATTCACAAGGTTTTTTAATCATTTCTAGGGGAAAGCTCACCTGCCTTAGTAACTCTCCTGTATCAAGTTCTGTCTAATTCTAGCCTATCTAGCGCGTTAAGAATTTATGCCGACCAATGCGACGGAACAACCGCCAAAGTGTTGACAATTCACGTTCTTCAGCCATTTTTTTCTTTATAATTCATAAAGTTATAACAAAAAACTCATCCAGATTTAGTCATTTTTACACTC
The DNA here is from genome assembly GCA_028281205.1 of Gammaproteobacteria bacterium. Classification (GTDB taxonomy): domain Bacteria; phylum Pseudomonadota; class Gammaproteobacteria; order UBA4575; family UBA4575; genus UBA1858. The sequence goes on along the minus strand of JANQKJ010000079.1, from coordinate 826 downwards.
ATAATCAGGCTTAATTCATGAATACAAAAATCCTCATTTACTGCATTTTTATTATGCTGTTTCCAATGACAGCTCAGGCTGACATGATATTGAATAAATCGATTATTTATTTCGAGTCCGACAGCCCCAACCGCGAAGACCTGGAAATACAAAATGCGGGTACAGATCCTCTATATATTCAGGTAACCCCTAAAATTGTTAATAATCCTGGTACTCATAAGCAGGCGCGGGAAATATACGACAATCCAAAACAAGCAGGTTTATTGGTTTCTCCCAATAAACTTGTTGTACCACCTAATGGCAGAAAATTACTCAGGTTTGTAAATCTAAATCCTAATCCAGAACAGGAGAAAGTATACCGAGTAAGTATTACGCCTGTAGTCGGTGAACTAAGCGCCAAAAGCACGGGTGTAAAAATCATGATTGGTTATGAAGTGCTGGTGATCGTACACCCTGTTGATGGTCATATAGATCTCACACATCAACGCTCTGGCAATAAATTAACGCTTTCAAACCAGGGCACACAAAATGTGTTACTGCGCAAGGGAACGCAATGTCCTGAAGGCACTGATGACGAAAGTCAGTGTCATCAATTGCCCGGCAAAAGATTATATCCTGGTAATACGTGGTCGGTAGACTTAGAGACAGATCAAGCTGTGACATATTTCTTAAGTCAAGGCAAAGAGCATTCTGTGCGTGTATTTGACTAACGACTAAGTCATCTTAAGTCAAAGGATTGGCAATTAAGCGCATAATAATTGTAAAACCTATGCCGAATTTTCTTATGCTAATTCGGTTTATTTTATTGTGTGCATGGGTTTTTATT
>JANQKJ010000067.1 GCA_028281205.1 Gammaproteobacteria bacterium | reverse complement strand
CAGGCTTTCGTTGGGGCACAACATTGCCATACAAACAAACTATTACTATGGAGCATGTGCTAGATCAAACATGTATGACATACCCGGAAACATATCGTCGGGAAATGTCTGGCCATAATCTAAAGTTGGTTTTAGAAGATGTGTGCGATAATTTATTTAACTTGAACCCTTACTATCAACAAGGTGGTGATATGGTGCGTGTGGGCGGCATGAATTACACATGTAAACCTAATGAATCTATCGGCCAACGCATAGAAAATATGACGCTAGATGACGGTAAACTAATAGATGAAAACAAAAATTATATTGTTGCTGGATGGGCTACAGTTAACGCTAAAGCCCCAGGCCCACCTGTATGGGAACAAGTCGCCACATATATTAAGAGCAAAGATAGTATTCGCATTGATAAACTTAATACACCTAAATTAATTGGTGTCGATGATAATCCTGGGATTGAATTTAACTAGATTAGATTGTACTCAGGTTGACTAACCAAGCTATTAAGAAAATTTGCGGTACGGTAATCAAAGGAAGAAACAATGCGATCTTCCACGACCTAGTGGCTTCTCTTAATACCATTACTTCCGTGTAATCTGTTGATACACCAGCCATAAGAAATGCAAAGCTATTACCAGGCGACTTGGCACGCGTTAATAAATCCGCGGCAAGCGGTGTAGAACCCTCTGAACATACTTCAATGACAGTAGCTGCAATCAAAGTAAAAATTAAGCCCATCATAGTGGGACCAAAATATTCTTGAAACAGGGACACATCAAGAAAAGCCCTTAAAACACTTGCGAGCAACACACCAAACAATATCCAACGTAATACCATGCGCGAATCAAGTATGCCGCTTTTAGCCATGCCCAGTATGGCATTGGAATCAAACTTGGCTTGAGAAAATTGTCGTTTCGCTTCAGGCCAGAATTCAAACCCATCAGGTAAGTCTATAGTATGTGGATTAGAGGGCAACACACGTTTGTCTTCTAAATAATCAAATAATAATCCCGAGATAAATGCAATTACCATAGAAGCAATAATAAAGAACAGCGTCCACTTCAAACCTATTAAAGCAATTAAAATAATAGTTAACGAAAACGAATTCCAAGGACTAGCGATTAAAAATGCCATTACCTGTCCGACACTAGCACCTCTCTCATATAGTTTTGCACCTACCATCAAAATCCCATGGTTACACAAATCCAGCAACACACCACTGATAGTAGCGCGTGCAATACCTTTGAAGCCTGTGCCTGTTCCCAACAATGAAATTATGAATTCACGTGGCACCCTAGATAATAATGCCAACATAAGCACACCGAGTAGCAGGCCCCACCAAATAATATTTAGGAAACTAAATACTGAATGCGACATTTCATGTAACCAGTGAATGTCAGTGACAAGATGAGAAAATTGCCATTGCAGAATATATAGCAACACACATAATGCTAGCGATATCCACAGCAGATAATCAAATGATGATGCTGGCTCATGGCAGCTTGCCTCTTGTTGAGGAGTATTGCAGCAACACG
>JANQKJ010000064.1 GCA_028281205.1 Gammaproteobacteria bacterium | reverse complement strand
TCGAATGGATCCACAATAACTCTGGGAGAACATCATGAAACGATTCTTACTCATTGTCATGAGTACCATGCTCTTCGCAACATTTAGCACTAACACCTTTGCCGCACCTTCACTAGCTGACGTCAAAAGTTATCTGGGTACTTATAAAGATATGCTCATCCATATCCGCGATTACCAAAGCACCGCCGACGTTCATCTGCTTAGCGGCGATTACACTGATTTGAAAAGTGCGCAACTCACTGCCGCGATTGAGGTTCTCCAGTTGATCCAGAATGGTGAATTCGATAGTTGCTGTTGGCTCAAGGGTCCGGGTAATACCCCAACAGAATATAGCGGCATGCCCAGTATCAGTGGTTCAGCGATGATGACTACTAGCAACCCAAGTGATAACTATGTTCGCCATGATGGAGCTACTCATACATTTACTATGGGAAGTAACCATACAGATGATTACAGATCTCTGAAGGACATCATGGACGTTGCATGGGGCGTACCGTATCAGTACAGTAATAGCAATACTAGCGAAGAAAGAATGAAGCGATTTGAGCACATACTGCAGGATAAGCTTCGATGGTTATGGGACGATCTAGTTTGGAGCTTCAGTTATGTCGACAGTTCACTATATACAGACGCTGACTTAACCTGGAATTTCCGCAGTCATTACTCATTCGCATGTATCGTTTGCTTTGGCGCCGGTTTTTACGATACCTCCAAGTTACACACAAAACTTGGGAATACTTATTACGCCACTAGCGCGTATAACACGATTTACAACAAGCTATCGACCGCAACTAAAAATTGGATGACTAGCCAGGCAAGCAAACAATATCCTAATACCAGTATTTGGGCCAGTAACAAGCCACCTATCCAGTTAAGCACCGGACCGACCTGGCAAACTTCTGTAGGCTCTATCCGTGGGAACGCTAGTTATAGCGACCATATCTATCCAACTCATTGTCATGGTGCGACCGAACTGTATAAAACACTTGACCCAATGCAGATTATCGAAGATATCGGAACTTCCACACAACTCACCAATGCGAAAAACGACTTACCATATACTGTGAGTGGAAATAATTACAGAGTATCAACCTATACAAGTGTATTTGGTACAACAAATTTCACGAAGAATATGTATCCGCGCTGGCAAGATCGTTATAATTCCGGGACCTCTGGTTTTGGTTCGTATAAATACATTGGCCCAAGCACTCTCTCTACCCCCAATACAGTAACAGGACAACTATTAGGGGCGATGTTTTATAATGGCGAACGCGATTACCACTCGATGCATAATGGCCGTTGGGCGCAACTCACTCAGTGGGCACGCTTAACTTCACCTGAAGAAGGTACCTTCTTCCCACTACATACGACTAACCTTAGCCCTAATAAACCCAACAATCTGAACTGCAATAGTTCATAAAGATTAGAAAAAGAAGATAGATTGAGAGAGGATCACATTGTGTGTGACCCTCTCTTTCTTCCAAGTACTACTAAGCTATTATCATAGCCACACAGGAGTAATACTAGGTGATAAGCAGAAAGTACTGTAACTGAAAACTTTTTACTTATTCCACTTATTACTCATAACTAATTCATATTTACTACATCTAGGTTTTTATGCACTACATACATAAAAACTATTTATATCAGTTAAGAAAATTTCACAATGAAACGTTGATTAACTATATTGAACTCATGTCGATCATAGCATCTAGCACAAAAATAAAATAAGCTCGACACAAGGTGACTATACAATCTGTTTACCAACTGATTGAGCTACAAATACACAGCATGGTCCTTGGAATAGTGCTTTACAATATAGATTAATTTAGGTAGAAAAATATGCACATAAGTAAGTGGCTCACCCATAGCTCGGCCAAACCAAACATACAGATACTTTAATAGTAAAAGTAAGTTATATTCTTGAAATTTGTGTATTTGTTCACTCATCCTCAGGTTTACCATCTGCGCTACTCGAGTAGGATGTAGTAGTTTGTTTCACTAGTATGGGCAAAGTAAGCTGCGGCCATTCAAATCCATCTTGCTCGATCGACACGCTTATTGCATCTGGCATGATTTCTGCGTTGTCCCAAACTGTACTCCAGGACTGCGTTGCCCCATCCAAATAACCAAAGTCGATGATATTTATATGATCAAGTAACACAACTATCTCGTAGTCTGCCTCATAATTATCACGCATAGAGCGAGCATGATCGACCACTCGATAGCCAAGTAACAGCTGCTCTTTATCCTGAAATATATGTAATAACCAAGGCCCACCTTTGACTACAAATTCGGGTAAATTTCCCACAAAATAGATTTCATCTAAGGCACCTTTGAACACGAGTTGATTTTCATCTCCTCTGGGCATTTGATATGGTGTTGCCCCTGTAGATAGACTTCTTAGTAGGTTAGATACAATACGCAGGTCAGCATTTTTCTCGACTAGTGATTCGGTTGACGACATCGTTTTCGATACCAGTTGCAAACTGCCCATTAAAGCAGCCATGATCAGTAGCAGAAGTAGTAAAGCAATTTGAATTTCTACTAAAGTAAAACCTCGCTGAACAGCCAGTTTTAACTTCATGGGTTCACATCCAAATCAACGCTATTTAACGAAACTTTTCTTTCTTTAGCTCCTCTCTGCCAAGTCACAGTCACTTCAACGTCATAGGCTGACATGCCGACTTGTTCGTAATTAGACGTATAACCAAAGTCAGCATAATTGGCCAGTTTTCGTGTCAACTCCCAACGATAACCTGCTCGTTCTCCCGACTGACTGACACTACCGTCAATGCGTGATTCTGCTAACAACGATTGGGCGATAATTACTGCTTGCACGTACTCATGACTCATGCGTGCTGAGCGAGACCCATTTCCAAATACTTGAAAAACCACTGCAAGTACCAGCACCAAGATAGCGAATGCTACTAGCGTTTCTAATAGCGTAAAACCGTTTTGATAAAAGCGACATTTAGAGCCCATCATAGATCTTTACGCGACCACTCAACCAATTTACTTGGACTACATAAGAGAGTCTTTTATAGCGTAAATCGATCTCACCACCCGTAGCACTACCATCGGCAAAAAATCGAATATTAGCCAACGAGTCAGACACTTGTTCTTTTGCTACGGTAGTAAGCAATACTTGAATATCTTTATCGAACGCCGACCATTGTTGGCGACGTCCATCAAGATAAGCGTGCTGTTCTAAGTCTAAAGTCCAAACCGCATCCCGTCCACGACTAATCGCCAATTGCCTGGTGGCACGCAACGAGCTCGCAATATCCCGGCTTAATGTCTTGACTTTTTGGCTTTCTAATACGTTTGACAATTGCGGTGAAACCAATGCAGCAACGGTGGTAACGATCATCAACACCACGAGAAGCTCGAGTAAGGAAAAACCTATTTGCCGTCGGCATGAAGACATTACTTCCAGCTCAGTACATCTTGATCTTCGTTCTCTCCTCCCTGCTGATCATCTTTACCTAAGGTAAAAAGATCATAGGCTCCATGCTCTCCTGGTGAACGGTATCGAAACGCATGCCCCCAGGGATCCATTGGCAGTGTCTTCTTCTTTAAGTAAGGGCCATTCCAGTTCGTGACACCACTAGGTGCCTCTACTAAGGCTTGCAAGCCTTGACGCGTGGTTGGGTAATCACCAACTTCTAAGTAATACAAATCAATCGCCGCACCGAGGTCTTCGATTTGCAAGCGTGCAGAATCGGTTTTGGCTTTACCCACATGCTTCATTATTTGTGGTGCTACAATGCCTGCAAGCAAACCGAGAATGACTAGCACCACTAATAACTCAATCAAACTAAAACCGAACTGCTTCTGCTTATACATGTCAATACCTCATCACTAAAATGCAAAATCATTCAAAGCTAAGATAGCTAATAATACCGAAATAATTATTGCCGCAATCACGATGCCTAAACTAATAACTAAGATCGGTTCGAACAAAGTCAAAAATCGCTGAATCGAATCGCTTAATTCTTCATCATAAATATCGGCGACTTGCTCCAGCATAGGAGTGAGTTCGCCTGTTTCTTCACCCATACGAATCAATTGGACCGCCATTGGTGGGAATATAGGTTGCTTTAACAACACTGCGGCAACTCCTTGCCCCTGCTGAACACTCTCTTTAACCGATTCGACTAACTGTTGAATAACAGTATTTTTTAAACTTGCACATACAACATTTAAGGCGGTTAAAACCGGCACTCCATTACTCAGTAATGTGGCCAGTGTGCGACTAAATCGGGCTACTTCAAGCTTGATCAGTATGTCCGACACGAAAGGTAGACTTAATAAGATTTGATCGATTGGCTGACGTTTTTCGCGATCTCGCAAACGGCGTTTAATCAATAGAACGAACACTATTGTTAACAAAACGACGATCCAACCATACAGTTTGATACCTTCCGCTACTGTGATAACAACCTGCGTTGAAAAAGGTAATTCCTGCCCCATTTCTGCAAATAAGGTCTGGAACTGAGGCACTACGTAAAGCAATAAAATTAGTAAAGTCAAGATCGCAACAGACATCAATACTGTGGGATAAATGAGTGCGGCTTGTAGCTTCTTCTTAATGGTGCGCGCGTGCTCTAAGTGCACTGTCAAACGACTTAATACTAAATCTAAGGTTCCCGCTGCTTCACCAGCACGTAAAGTATTCAGATAAAAACGATCAAATGCATTTGAGTGTTGCTCAAATGCATCAGACAAGCTCACTCCATTGTGTACCGATAAAGTTACTTTCTCTAGCATCGCTTTCAGTTTGGGTGACTCAGCGGTCTCAATTAATAAGTTAAGCGCAGAATCTAATGTTAGTCCCGCCTTCATAGTCACAGCTAGTTTTTGCGTCAAGAGCAGAACATCATCTTGCGAGATACTTTTCGAAAAAAACTTGTTATCGCCATTTGAATCCGTATCAGCTTCCCACATGGAAACAGGGAAATAACCCATCTCTTGCAGCTTTGATGCAACGGTTTGTTTTGATTCGGCCTCCATCTGACCTTCCACTGTATTATTATCCATCGTAATTGCTTTGTAATAATATAGTGTCATCACGAGTCAGTTATTTATCGGTTTGAGTATCTTGTGTTGCTCTAATAACTTCATCTAGCGATGTCACACCCGCAAGCGCTTTGTCCAATCCATCTTGCCGCATCGTGATCATTCCCTGAAGAATCGCCGTTGATTGAATGTCGGTTCCATCAGCACGCGCAAGAATCTTTGAACGTAAATCATCGTTTAAATCCATCTGCTCTAATATAACGGTTCGACCTTTGTAACCTGTATGGTTGCACTCATTGCAGCCACACGGCTCATACAAATTCAGTGTCGAGTATTCATACTCATCCAAACCCAGTTCTTTAACCAACGCGGGCAATGGTTTGACAGTCCTCCTACAGAATGGGCACAGTGTACGCACTAAGCGTTGAGCGACAACTCCCGCTAATGTCGAGGTGATTAGATAATCCTTCACACCCATATCAAGTAAGCGAGTAATCGCGCTTCCTGCATCGTTAGTATGCAATGTAGAAAATACTAAATGTCCAGTTAACGCAGATTGAATCGCTATACTTGCGGTTTCATAGTCGCGCATCTCTCCGATCATGATGGTATCAGGGTCTTGTCTGACAATAGCCCGTAATGCATCTGAAAACCCCAAACCGATGCTTGGCTTCACTTGCATCTGCATAATGCCATCGAGTTGATACTCGATAGGGTCTTCTACGGTCATAATTTTTTTTTCGGATGAATTTAAGCTTGCGAGCGCTGTATATAATGTAGTTGTTTTACCACTGCCGGTTGGGCCAGTTACTAGCACAATGCCATGAGGTCGCTGGATTAACGTTTTTAGTTTTTGCATGTTACGATCTCCAAAACCTAGGCTTTCGAAGCTCAATGCCAATTGCGTTTTATCCAAAATTCGCATTACAACACTTTCGCCGAACAAAGAAGGGATCGTCGATACACGAAGTTCGACTTGCTGTCCTTGCAAACGCATCTGGATGCGACCATCTTGCGGCAAACGTCGCTCTGCGATGTTAAGTTTCGCCATAATCTTTATTCGCGAAATAATTGCCGCGGTAGAATGTGCAGGTGGCGCATCCACATCTCTCAATAACCCATCGATGCGATAACGAACACGTAGCTGTTTCTCGAAGGGTTCAATATGAATATCAGAAGCTCGCATCACCATAGCTTGACTTACAATTATATTAACCAATCGAACAATCGGTGCCTCACTGGCTAAATCTTTTAAGCGACCGACATCTGTGTCATCCTTGGCCAAATCCTTTTCGATCTGATCTGATAACTCCGATACCGATGCAGCATCGCTATCAGCTTTTTCTAAAATCTGACTGATTGACTCTGCTTTTGCCAAGCACAACTTGATTGGTCTCAAGCAAGCTAGCATGACTGCTTGTTGTATATAGTGATCGTAAGGCGTTGCAGTGATCAATCGAATCGTACTATCAGCTTCCTTAGTCACCAACACATTGTGGTGTCGCATAAACTTTAAACTGACTGCATCGGAAATAGTACAGAGTTGCAAATTCGCTTCACTTACTATTTCGATACCTAGTGTGCGCGCATAAAATGATTCGACTTCGGGCGCCGACATACCCGAATGGGCAAGCAATGCCTCAGTAAGCTCACCAGTCTGTTCAAACTCATTGGCTACACGCTCGATTTTATCATCTGCCTCGACCATTAGTTCTGGCAACGCTGCCAACAATTGAGCATAGACATTTACCGTTCGATTAGCCATTCATCTTACTAATATAAAGAATTATCAGGCTCGCTCATCTTCGCACGATATTCTTCTGTGATACCACGCGCAGCAGAAGGATCAGCAATGACGTAAGGTGTCAAAACTACGAGCAACTCCGTTCGGCGATCACTATTTGCAGTTTGACTAAACAAATGACCCAAAACCGGCACCCGACTCACCAATGGTACGCCACTCATGCTATCTTCACGTCGATTTCGAATCAAACCACCCAGAATCACACTCTGACCACTTTGAATTGCAACAGAGCTTTCTATTTTCCTTAGTTGAATGGTCGGTGCATCGAGATTAGAACTGTCAGTGATAACTGCATCACTGACTTCTTGATTCACATCAAGTGTTACTAACCCTCCCGCGTTGATGCGCGGCGAAACCGTGAGTAATACGCCTGTATCACGGTATTCGATTTCATTTACGGTTGGCGCATCTGGATCGATATTACTACTCGATTGTCGCGTAGGTACGGGTATCTCGTCACCCACGTTGATCGTCGCGGTCTTATTATCCAAAACCATAATCGAAGGTGCCGACAGAACCCGCACATTGGTTTCTGATTCCAAAGCATTTAGAACAAAACGAATATCGCTAGCGCCATCAACAACACTGTATGAAAAACCAGGCGCAACCGCAGCAATTCCATCGGCGCCTAAGCTG
>JANQKJ010000058.1 GCA_028281205.1 Gammaproteobacteria bacterium | reverse complement strand
AGAACATTAGAACTGCAGCACCAACAGCACCTATAAAGTTTGCAATATAAACAATACTCCAGTTCCTGAGTAATTGTGCAGTCGTTACTTTATTTTCTGCCCATGCCATGACAATAAAATTATTGCCGGTAAAAAGTTCCGCGCCGCCGACAACTACTAGTATCAGTCCTAATGAAAATGCAATACCACCTAGTAAGCGTGCCGGTCCTAGACCCATTCCATGGTCTGTCATCATTAAGGTGAAAAACATTGCGCCAAAGGCAATAAATGCGCCAGCCATCAAGCCCAACATAATGGTTGGAACAATGGGTAAAACTGCTTTATTAACACCGATACTTTCAACTAACTCAGCAATTTTTGCAGGTTTATATGCATCTATAGACTGATCATCCATATTTGTATACTCCTACCTTTGTGAGTAAGGCATGTATGAATAAGATAAACATAATACCATTAAATATATCAACTCATATGTTTGAGCTTATATATAACTAACAAGATTCTGATCTAAATCAAATACTAGTAATAGCGCAATTATTTTCAAGCCGGCATAAAATTATTCTAGAGACTGCTTGTATATATGAAAAAACATATATATGATATTCCATATGTATATATCGCCGCTGCAATTTTTTAAATGTCTTGCAGATGAAACCCGCTTAAAATCTCTCCTGCTTATTCAGCAGGAGGGAGAACTTTGTGTGTGTGAATTAGTATCTGCATTAAATGTGAGTCAACCTAAAATCTCCCGCCATCTCGCCCAACTTCGTGACAGTGGGCTATTAATAGATCGGCGACAGGGACAGTGGATTTATTATCAAATCAATCCACAATTGCCAGATTGGTCACATGATGTTTTACAGATATCCAGCCAAGAAAATTCTCGATTTATTGCTAAAGAATTTAAATCTCTTACTAATATGAACAACCGTCCTCATAGTCGGGCTAGTTGCTGTTAGTTTTTATTTGTGAAAGTTCTTTTCATTTGCACACACAATCGTTGTCGAAGCATCATAGCGGAAGCCGTGACTAATCATTTATCGGCAGGAAGAATTATTGCCAAGTCAGCAGGTAGCCATCCTTCTGGAAAAGTGCATCCTGCTACTGTTAGATTTTTAAATGAAGCAGGTATTAGCACAGAATATCTGGCTAGTGAGTCATGGGATGAGTATGAAGACTGGAATCCAGATATTGTGATTACGGTTTGTGATTCAGCACGTGGTGAACAATGTCCAGTCTGGTTTGAAAAAACTTTAAAAATACACTGGGGTCTTACCGATCCTTCAAAAATCGAAGGCCAGGGTGAAGATATTAAGCGCGCATTTCACAAGACTATCTCGATATTAACTTCCAGAATAAAAAAGTTGCTGGAAGAGGGTATAGAAAACTTATCCGAACATGAGAAAACATTACTACTAACAAAGTTAGGCGAATAATAATGGGTATTTTTGAGCGTTACTTAAGCCTGTGGGTTGGCTTATGCATAATTTTTGGAGTACTGCTAGGAAACTTCTTTCCTAATATATTCACATTGATTGCAGCTTGGCAGTATGCACATGTTAATTTGCTAGTCGCTGTCCTTATCTGGTTAATGATTTATCCAATGATGATCCAGATAGATTTTTCATCGCTCAAAAAGGTCGGTGATAGGCCCAAGGGTCTGGTACTTACTCTCGTTATAAATTGGCTAATTAAGCCTTTTAGCATGGCAGGCTTAGGCGTTATTTTCTTTCATTTTATTTTTGCAGCTTGGGTAGAGCCGGAAACTGCAAATGAATATATCGCCGGGATGATTTTACTGGGAGTAGCACCTTGTACTGCAATGGTGTTTGTATGGAGTCAACTAACTAAAGGTGATCCAAACTACACGCTTATTCAAGTGTCAGTGAACGACATCATAATGATATTTGCATTTGCACCGATTGCGGCTTTTTTATTAGGCTTAACTAATATAACAGTGCCATGGGAAACTTTGCTTTTATCAGTATTGTTATACGTGGTATTACCTTTATGTGCTGGAATGCTTACGAGATTTTATTTGCATAATAAAGTCTCCGGTTTGGTAGAGAAGATTAAGCCTTTTTCAGTGCTTGGGTTACTTGCTACAGTAGTTTTATTGTTTGGTTTTCAGGCCGAAACAATCATTCAAAAGCCTCAAAGTATAGTTTTAATTTCTATACCTCTAATTATTCAAAGTTATGGAATATTTTTTATTGCTTATTTTGCAGCGCGATATTTAAGGCTGACACATAATATTGCTGCACCGGCGTCTTTGATTGGGACGAGTAATTTTTTTGAGCTAGCAGTAGCTGTGGCGATTTCTTTATTTGGCCTGCATTCTGGAGCGGCCTTGGCGACAGTTGTTGGAGTATTAGTTGAAGTCCCAGTGATGCTTTCCTTGGTGGCGTTTGCAAATCGTACCCGCCATTGGTTTCCTTAGCTTGCATGCCGGAGATAACGCTTAATTTTACTTTCACTCGATACAAGATATTCTGATATAAACAAGTATTGCATAAAAAATGAGTTACAATGCTTGAGTATGGATGCAAACTGGCCTGATAATAAAACTAACATACAGTCCTGTACTATGCGGACTAAGGACAGTGAGCAATCAATGTTATTCAGTCAAAAAGATAACTCTTAAGAGGTGGCAAAAATGTTGATTATTAATAAGTCGTTAAAAATGTTGATCTTTTTAGTTATCTCTCTTGTGCTGGGCGTGGCTACTTCAGTTCAAGCTGAAAACGAGGAGGGTGCAGCTATTGCAACTCCTAATGTTCAAAACATGACGCCTAAGACAGGCAAACATATAGCCAACCCAATGATGAACCCTATGATGATGAATCCTATGATGGGGACGATGAATCCCATGATGATGAATCCTATGATGGGGGCGATGAACCCCATGATGATGAATCCTATGATGGGGGCGATGAACCCCATGATGGTGAATCCTATGATGGGAGCAATGAACCCCATGATGATGAATCCTATGATGGGGGCGATGAACCCCATGATGATGAATCCTATGATGGGGATGATGAACCCAAAACAATATGAGCAATGGTTTAACCAATGGTCTGAAATGATGCAGCAGGCCACTAAACAAAACAGTAATAACTCAAATCAAAGCCAGCAATCACCGCAAGGCGATAATGGGACATGGTGGAAGTTCTGGTAAAAAATAGGCAAATATTCTATGTATGGGACTTGCGCACTGTTCCTGGTGAAAGTCCTGTTTCTCTCTTAAAGGCTTTTGCGAAAGCTGCCTCTGTTTCATAACCACACCGATCCGCTGCCTGTGCAACAGTAATACGCTCATCTCGAAGCCATCGGTAAGCGTTTTGCATACGCCAGCGTTTTAAATGCTGCAGAGGAGATTCTCCCAAAAGCTCTTTAAAACGGCCCGCAAAGGCAGAACGTGACATGGCTGCAATTTGAGCCATCGTGTCTACATTCCAGTTTTTTTCGGGTTCATCATAGATTGCTTCTAGTACGTTAATGATGCGATTATCCTGAAATGCACTAACAAACCCTGCAGTGTGGTCAGAGTTTTGGAGAAATTCTCTCAATACAACCATGAAGAAAAGTTCTGCCAAGCGGTTTAGTGTTGCCTGAACGCCTGAGTCACTTTGTAAAGACTCCGATATTAATACGTCAATTATTGGTCGAAGGTGCTTGTTCCAAGGAGTTTCATTGCTGTGAATAACGACATAATCCGGCAGCATGTCCAATAAAAATTGATTTCTATGTTGTTCAAATTCGATATATCCACACACTAAACCTGTGCTATCTGGTTTTAAACCTTCTTGAAATGAGATTGAGGGGCTGCTGTTTACTTGGCTTGTAACCGATGGAGCACTTGCTATGCGGTGCTCTCTATCTCTTGGGAAAATAACAATATCTCCGCTTTGAAGTGTCTGTTCATGTTTTGATCCACTATTTAATAGCAACTCACAACAACCATGTGTGACTACGTGGAAAGTTGCTATTTTTGAACCTGAGGTATCAATCTGCCAGCTACCACAGTATTGACCGTTATGAAAAACACGTGCCTCAAGCCTAAATGTGTTTAACAAGTGACTTAGAACATCCATAACATAATAAGAGGATCAGACATAATTTTCGTATCTTCTGAAATATACGTTGTATGTACTAAAAAGTATTCTAATTCACGCTATTTCAATCAAGAACTAACTTAGGAGCAATAACTATGAAACAGATTGTAATGCTATTTTTAGCTATGGCAATTGCTGTGACTCAGCTGGCTACAGCAGGTGTGGATACACAAACAGATGCCAATGACGTCATTTTGGCTGGACATGATGCAGTTGCCTATCAGACCGTGAATAAAGCACTTGTAGGTAGTCCCGAATTCACTGCTGAATATAATGGGTCAATATATCGATTTGTATCCGCTAGTAACAGGGACACATTCAAGGCAAATCCAAGTAAATATGCACCTATGTATGGCGGGTATTGTGCATATGGTATGACTTTTGGCAAAAAGTTTACTGTTGACGGAAAGGCATTCGAGGTTGTAAATGGAAAGTTGTATGTAAACAAAAACATAGAAGTTTACAATACTTGGAAAAAAGACATTCCAGGAAACATCAAGAAAGCAAATGCACAATGGCCACAGGTGAAAGATATAGCGCCATCAAAACTATAGCCGTAAAACTATGGTAGCCATATATAGTTGTATTGTTGAAAGGTAGCCTGGCTACCTTTCAAGCTTTTTAGCCAATCTCAGATTAGATTAATTAAAATATACTTAACTTTTGAATTTTTTAATCAATTAAATAGGTCAAATTCTAACCCGAGAAGATCAGCTTTTGTTTTTAAGCCGCCAGCATAGCCAACTAGTTTGCCGTTGCTGCCAATGATTCGATGACAAGGAATGATTATAGAAATGGCATTGGCACCATTTGCACTAGCTACTGCTCTAACAGCATTTTTGTCACCAATATTCTCTGCCAGTTGTAAATAGCTCGACGTTTTACCAAATGGAATTTTTAATAAACTGTTCCAAACTTTCTTCTGGAATGTTGTTCCAACCATGAGAAGTGGTATATCAAATATTTTGCGCTTATGACTGAAATATTCATTCAACTGTTTCTTTGCTTCTTTCAAGACGATATCATCTTTTTCAATGAATTCAGCATTCAGTCCATTCTTTAGTCTTAAATTAATAGAGTCTCGTTTATTCCTATAACGCCAGTCACATAAACATAGTTGTTTATTATGTGAACCTAAAATGAGTTCTCCGTAAGGTGTGTTGAAATATTGTATGTTTATGTAGCTCATTAAGGTTGCTAGAAGGCATTGATAGCAAGTGATAATAAATTATATAGACTCATTCAACTAAACCTAAAGTTGTTGCAATTATTCCTAATATAACTAGTAGCCACATAATACTTCCAAGTATTATGATTAAGATATGTTGCCAATTGTAGTTAGAGTTCGCTAAACCTAGAGGATCACTCTTTAGAGCATTAACTTTATCTTGAATCTCAACCAGGGGCATTACACTGAAATAAAGCAAGGCTAACCATATGTAGTCAAAATAATATGGGTAATCACCAGTACCGGCTAATTTTGAAAATATATTAGTAAGAATTACTAATACAACAAATAAAGTGGCAAATAAACTCAAACTTTTTGAGCCGGGGATTTTTTTATTTTCCATGCTAAGTTTGATTCTATGTGCAAGTGAATGAGTAAAAAATATTGCAAATATAGCTCTAACTAGTGGCATTACACTTGGTGCGCTATATGTATTCTGTAGTTTCCAGTGCTTATAAAACCAATATATGCAATATAGGCCAAAAGTAAGCAGATACATATTTCTAAGCTTAGAGATAGATATAGAAAAATAAGCAGTATCAGGCGTATTTTCAGTTATGTTTATTTTTGACTTTTCATTCATAATATCAGTTCAGTAAAAATTACAAATAAGGCGAGAATAACCAGGCAATGCCATCACGTATTTTATAACGCAAAGATCGGTTATCTACATCTTCAAGATCAACTCGTCTACTTATCTGAATTATTTTGTGCATATATTTATGAAGATCATTGGCAAACTTTTTATTATAAACTTCTACGCCTACTTCATAATTTAGGCGCAAGCTACGTGGGTCTATATTTGCAGATCCACTTAAGCTATACATATTGTCAACTACAAATAATTTGGAGTGCGCAAAAGGGCCTGGTTGGTAATAGATATTTATATCTCTTTCCAATAATTCCCAAAACATATTGCGCGATGCCCAATCTACGTAACGCAAATTACTCTTCTCAGGTAAAATGATATCTACAATGACTCCACGTAAAGCAGCTGAGCGTAACGCGCCAATTAATTCCCTATTTGGAATAAAGTAAGGTGTCATTAACACAATATTGGTAACAGCAGAGTTTATAGCCGTTATTAATGTAATCGCTAAATGATCAATGTTAACTCCTGGTCCATCGACAATCATGCGACCTATTATGTCTGACTCTCGATAAGAGTCGTGTCGATTGACTTTATTAGCAAGCTTTTTGCCACCAGCTATTCGCCAATCAGATTCAAATATTTTTTTGAGTTGTAATGATATTTCACCATACATTTTGAAATGCGTATCCACCATGGCGATACCATCATGTATTTCTTTCTGTGAGTATTCCGCATCAATATTTATACCGCCAGCGTAACTGATGTGGTCATCTATGATTAATAATTTACGATGGTTGCGTAAATTGATATTAAAATTAAAGGGTATAAGCCTGGGAGGACAAAAACTACGTACTTGAATATTATTTTTCTTAAGCAAAGTGCGAGCTTTTTTCCAAGAATAATGTTCACCAACTCCATCAATTAATACATAAACATTGACTCCTCTAATTTTTGCGTCTGCTAGTGCCTGGATAAATTGCTTACCGACCTTGTCGGTTTTAAAAATATAAACGCACAAGTAAATATATACATCAGCACATCGAATTGCGTCTAACATGCTCGAATATGTTTCATCTCCAGAATAGAATGCATCAATTTTTTCAATGTGGACTAATGGCAGCCCTGTAATCCGATGGGTTACCTTTTGTGTATTTCTTAATGTTTGAGGTACTTTATGTGCTAAAGGATTATTCTCAGATACATCATCAATAGGATTTTTTTCTTCAACTAAAGAATAAGTAAGTTTCTTGGCGCGTGTTTGTACACGATTGATTCCAAATATAAAATAGATGAGTGGGCCAATAACAGGTAAAAATAAACATATATCTATCCAACCAAAAGCTGCTCTTGAGTCTCTTTTATTTAACAACGCATGTGTTGCAGAATACAAAGAAAATATGATTATTAATGTAATTATTATGTATAGATAGGTCACTACGCACAGATATATTGGATGTTTTTGATTGTAATTATTATGAGTAATATATTTAGCATTAATTCTATACCCGGTTTTGCAATAGCCTGTAATAATTCGCTAAAGCTTTCTGTGCCCGATTATATCCAATAGAAATTAATTCCTGTGCACGATCAAATTCATACCAGAGACAAATATTACGCGGTATCTCTATTACGATATCAGGGCGATAGGCAGCTATTTTATAGCGCGCAATCGATGTTTGCATGGTTTCCATGGATTGTGTAATCAGGTTGAATGCGCCCAGTTGTTCTCTGTTACTTGTATATGAATTCTTAGATAGTAGATTATCAATATACATATCAATTTTTTGGCGATACGTACTTTTGCTTTCATTTGTTTCGCTATTACTATTGCTTTTCGTATATTGCTCATAAATTTCGGGTTGACCATCTAATGCTACTGCGATTGTGAGCTCGGTATTATCATGTAGGGTAGGTGCAATAGGTATTGGGTTGATTATCCCTCCATCTACGAGAAGTCGATTGGATATTTTTACTGGGGAAAAAATCATTGGAATAGCTATAGATGCTCTTATAGCGTCAAATAATGAGCCTTGCGTAAACCATATTTCTTTTTGTTCATTCAGGTCGGTTGCTACGGCTGTGTAACCAATAGGTAGTTCTTCAATATTGCGGTCACCTACCATATCTTTTAAAACTTCAATAATTCTTTCGCCTTTAAAAAACGAATCTTTACTAAAAGACAAATCCAATAATTTAACAATATCTCGCGTCTTTAGTGTGGTGACCCAGTCAGTATAAAGATCCAGTTCGCCAGCAGCGTATATTCCTCCAATTAGAGCTCCCATAGATGAACCAGCTACAGAGCGAACGTCATAATCATGTTCTTCAAGGCATTTAATAACATCTATATGTGCTAAACCTCTGGCGGCTCCACTGCCTAGTACCAATGATGCTTTATGTTTGCTGTTAACTGCCATGAAATCTTGTCGTGATAGCTACGTATTTTTATTAACTGAGTCAGATATTATATTTTCTGCTTCATTGAAAATATATCTGATTGTAGAGGGAGTAATCTTACTTCAATCTCAATTTTTATTATGTATTTTTGAGTAATTAATTTTTGATGTCACGAATTCTACTGTTTTCTCTATATTGGAATAATATTAATATACTGTTTAGTGAAATCTAGTCTAATTCGTTAGACGAATTCTTTTTGGTTTTCGGGTTCAATTACTTCATAGCGTGTTGAACGTTGCTTTCCACATAGTAAATCAACAGCCTGATCTGCAGCATCTTGAAATGGTAACAGCACAAGATCGATACCGCTTGCCATCATTTGTTGCTGATCTTCTTCCTGGTGGGAGGTCACAGCAATTTTGCCTTTAAAATTACTGTTATGCAGTGCGTGTATTAACGCAGTGCGTGGATCATCCTGTGTAATGCCACTTTTGTGTACTGGAATACTGGATACCGCCCACTTAACATCATTAAGCGGTAAACTCGATATAAATTCAGGATCTGTGGCATCGCCAAAAAGTACTTCCACGCTCTCATTTCGCCAGCGGCGTACTGCAGCGGGGTTAAAATCAATTCCTAGTACATTAATTCCCTGTGCTTCAAGACGTAAGGCTATTGCACCACCGAAACGTCCCAAGCCAAAAAGTAACACATCAAATTGTTTACCCTGTGAAGTGGTTTGCTGATCAATAGTTT
Organism: Gammaproteobacteria bacterium; assembly: GCA_028281205.1. Taxonomy (GTDB): domain Bacteria; phylum Pseudomonadota; class Gammaproteobacteria; order UBA4575; family UBA4575; genus UBA1858. Next base: position 573 of record JANQKJ010000058.1, on the reverse strand, counting down.
CACGTGGGGTATCACTACGTTCAAATGGTTGTAGCATTGCTTCTAACCATGTGTAGAGTTGATGTGAGTAAGTAATCATATATGTCGAAAGCGAAATTGTGATTAACCCTACTAATGTCACTAAGCCAAGCGATTCCGTGCTTATGTGACCAAGTGAAATACCCATGGCCATAAATATTAGTGAAAACTCACTGATCTGTGCGACAGTAAGGCCAGCCAAAAAACCCGTACGCTTGCGGTAACCCATAGCTCCCATAATTGACAATACAATAAGCGGGTTGCCGATCAGAACGAATAATGAAAGTATGATTGCGCCCCACATTTGCTGGCCAATCAAAGAGAGATCAATATGGGCACCGAGTGCAATAAAGAAAAATAGCAGCAAGAAATCCCTTAACGGTGCTAAGCGTGCTGCCATAGCTTCGCGCAACCGTGTTGATGCGAGCGATACTCCAGCGACTAAGCCGCCCAGCTCCATACTGAAGCCAAGGAAATCACCTGCGGCTGCAAACAACGCAGCCCATCCGATGGCAAAACAAACTAATAACTCTGGTGCCTGCGCAAGGCGTTCAA
>JANQKJ010000029.1 GCA_028281205.1 Gammaproteobacteria bacterium | reverse complement strand
TGCCGTTGTCCCTTGTATGGGAAAAGAACTATCATGATGTCGAAATGTCACATATCAAGTTATATATGCTGTTTTGGTCTGCGATGGCAGCGCTCCTTATTTATAATTTCTTTCTGTTCATTTCTTTAAGAATAAAATTTTATGGTTACTATTTGATTTTTTTGTTGTGTTCCATGTCGATCGCCTCAGTCCACGATGGCTCTAGTGTCGAATGGATTTTCACTAGCTCTCCAGATGCCAACCAATTTTTTCAGCGGCTAATAGGCATTTTCTTGGCTCAAACTTACTTGGCATTTATTTTTAATGGTATCGATGGCAACAAAAACTTTACTAAACTGGTTCCTTATTATATGGGATTGCAAATTACCGGCTTTGGTATCAACACTGCCAATTGTTTGATCAGTCTTCCACCCTATTTCAGCTTGATACTAAATCAAGCTTACCCAACCATTACCATGCTATCCGCCCTATCACTCATTATCGTTTCTTTAAAACGGGGTATTCCCACCGCAATGCCCATGTTTTTAGCGGAAATTGTCATGCTAATAGGCACCAATGCTTATATGCTAATGACCTTTGGTATCCTACCTGCCAATACACTGACAAACTGGGCTCTCCATTTTGGTATTCTCGGCGAAAGCTTGTTGTTGTCACTAGCCCTTGCTTATCGAACCAGCTTGGCGCAAAGCACCGCGCTGCACCACTCAGAGAAATACGAGCAGCTCTACCAACAGTCACCAGTAGCGCTGTTTGAATACTCATTTAAAGACAAAAGTCTGAAAGGTAACTTCGCCCTCGCCAACCTATTCGGTTATCGCTCTATCGACGATATGCCCACAATTGTGCCAACCAACTTATTTAATGAAGAAGATCGTCGAGTGTTGACTGATTTGTTAAGAAAATATGGTGTTGTTAAAGAAAAACAAGTTACGCTATATCGCCAAGAGACCGGTGAACTCGTTTGGCTATCATTGTCGATGAAGTTGAATAAAGACAAAAACGGTCAAGCAGAATCGGTCGAAGGGATGATGTCAGATATTACTGCTCGAGTAACAAAAGAAGAAGCCGCACGAGAACAACAAGAAGCACTTGCTGAAAATAAAGCAAAGAGCCAGCTTATCTCTCATATTAGTCATGAAATTCGCACGCCTATGACGGGTATTATAGGTATGTCAGAATTATTAAAAGAGCAATTATCTCAGCCAAGCCACCGACAATATGTCGAAATCGTATTGTCCTCCGCAAAAGCCTTACTGACATTAATTGATGACATCTTAGATTTTTCAAATATCGAAGCAGGTAACATTAAACTCAAATCTGTTTCGGTTAATTTGGAGCAGATCGCTTACGAAGCATTATCTATCTTTAAAGTTATCGCCCACAATAAAGGTGTCAAACTCATATTGTCCATATCACCCAACTTACCACAAGAATTAATGGGCGACCCCACCCGCCTCAAGCAAATTTTAATTAACTTAACCAACAACGCCGTCAAATTTACTCGTACTGGCAGCGTCACCTTAAATGTACATTTTTACGATCAAGAAAAATATAATGTTAAGTTCTTAATTATCGACACAGGCATCGGAATCCCTAAAGAAGGGCAAAAAAAGCTGTTCCAGTCATTTTCCCAAATCGGTACTAATACTACTCGCAAAATCAGTGGCACTGGTTTGGGATTATCGATATGCAAACAGTTGGTTGAACACATGGGTGGCAAGGTGTGGGCTAAAAGTGAAGAAAATCAAGGTGCTACCTTTGCTGCTGAACTTTATCTGCATGGCACTGCCAACCCGGTTCCCTTATTAGAAAAAAGTGTAGTGCAAGCAATTGCAAACAAAAGTGTTGTTATCACAATGCTCAATCAAAACGAAGCTGAATCTATTGCTCAACTATGTAGTTACTGCCAACTGAATCTACTGCCCACTGAGCTATTGTCAGCTTCGCCTAAACTCAGCGACTTACCCGATCTTATCATTGTTTGCGGCGATACTTTTCAAAACAAAAAAACTGTTTTTTCTGCCTTACAACACAAACCGATCAATACCAAATTACTTATCATTCATGACGGTATTGAGCCTTTAAATATCAACTTACCACGCACAGTAGAAATAACCAGCCCTTTTTTAATCAGAGAATTTGTGGAAGCCTTAGGCCGCTTATTCAATATTAACGAACTGATACAACAAACCAGGCTTATTAAAGAAATCGCTGCCACACGTAAAGCATTACACCTGCGTATTTTAGTGGGAGAAGATAATAGCGTTAATCGATTTGTTATCGAACGATTACTCAAACAGTTAAACTGTTATTGCACCATTGTAGAAAATGGACAACAGGTAGTAGATGCTTATTGCCAATCTCGAGATGGCGCTGAACCATTTGATCTCATCCTGATGGATTGTGAAATGCCTGAATTAGATGGATTTCATGCAACCGAGCTTATTCGTCATTGGGAAGAAGAAAACAACCATACTAGAGTGCCTATCTATGCGCTGACCGCACACGTATTAACGGAAGAATTGGAGCGTTGTAAGATTGTTGGGATGAACGGCCATATCGCTAAACCCATTAGCCAGCAAGACTTGGCGAAAACCCTACACGCCATTAAGAATGAAAAAGCAAATGGCCATTAATTATTAGCCGTTCAATTATATAACCCTTCACATTTCTGCCAAGATTGCTCGAAACTAATTTACCTATCTGATCACCTGTCATTGAGCTGCAAAAAAATTGAGTTGCAAAGGAACAGTTGAGCATGCGGCATGTTTCTAAGTAATGATCACCTGTTATGTCATTTCCTGGTATTTTCTACTGGTAGCATAATGCTTCCGATGAACATAATCTCAAAATGAATATAAATTTAAAGATAAATACAATGCTTAGAATCAATGTGATTCTAAATTGAATACAATTCTTAAAATGAATATGTTTTAAAATTAGATACAATTCTTAAAGCGAATATGATTGCTTAAATATAGGTACTCAGTTACTAAATACATTAAATCTTAGTACTTGTGTTTTGTGAATCACACATTTATCCTTCTCACATTAACTTAGTATATTTTTATAATTCTACGGTCAATGCATAATGCATGTAGTAATTAAGTGGTATGTATAAGTAGTAATTAATATGTGTAAGTAGTAATTAAGTAGCACGTAAGCAGTATGTAAGTGTTATGTAAACATATTTAATTCGA
>JANQKJ010000269.1 GCA_028281205.1 Gammaproteobacteria bacterium | reverse complement strand
CTTCTGCGGCAGCAATGGCTGCATCATAGGCTTTACGTGCCTGTGCATAGTTACCACGCTGTGCATATAAATCACCTAGTAGTTCTTGATACAGTGAAGTGTAGGCTTCAGGAAATGACTGGTCGAGCAACTCTTCAGCTTTAGCGTATTCCGCTGTTGCAATATAAACGCGCGCCAATCGTAACTTAGCCAAGCTTTTTACTGTTTCCTGGTTGGCATTTTCACTTGCCCAACGCAAGTTCTCTAGTGCTCCAGCCGTATCGTCACTAGCTTCGCTAGCTTTTGCTAGTAGTAATGCACCCCAAGAGGCATAAGGTGTAGATGCATAATTATCTTTCAATTCTTGCGCCTGTATGACAATACTATCTAAATCCTGAGCGAGTATGGCAGAACGCATGTTATTGTAGAGATCTGAGGCCTCTATTGCTTGCTGTTCTTGATACACTCCCCAACCTTTCCAGCCAACCAGTGTTCCAACACCAATAACAACGCCCGCAACCACAGAACGGCCATTTTCATTCCACCATTCTTTTAGAGCACGTATTTGTTCTTCATCTGTATCATGTTCGGCCATAATGTCTCCTAACCCTAAACTGTTTCTTCAACAGCTATTGATTCAATAATTCTATTAACTGCCCCTCAGACAGGATTTGTTGTTCATCTTGAGTCTGCAAATACTTAACCGTGACAGTCTTATTCCTCACTTCATCCGTACCTGCAATTAAAGCCAATCTTGCGCCTGAACGATCTGCGCGTTTCATTTGCGACTTGATACTACCACCTCCACAATTCATCTGAATAGCGCAATGCGGACATTGTTGGCGAATTTTTGCTAGCAATTTAAAGCCATAGTTAACTGCGCTGTCATCTAATGCAACGAAATACGCATCGATATTTTCGACTTCAGCAGCTATCTGTTCTTCGACTAGACTATGTAATCTTTCCAAACCAATAGCAAAACCGGCCGCAGGAGTCGCACGGCCACCCATTTGTGTAACTAAATTATCATAGCGGCCACCTGCACAAATGGTTCCTTGTGCGCCTAGTTTACTCGTCACCCATTCGAAAACAGTACGATTGTAATAATCCAACCCTCTGACTAACGTGGGATTCACTTCGCACTCAACGCCCAATTCCTCTAATGAAACTTGCAGTTGTTCAAAATGCTGTTTAGCTTCGGCATCTAAATAATCAATTAGTTTTGGTGCATCTCCGACAATCGCTTGAACTTGAGGGTTTTTACTATCCAATACTCGTAATGGATTAGCATGTAGTCGGTTTTTACCTTCTTCGTCCAATGCTTCCAGATGCGCTAATAAATATTCAATTAATTTTTCTCTGTGCCTGGCACGTGCTTCAGTGTCACCAAGGGAATTTATTTGCAACTGCACATGATCACTATGCAAACCTACTGCACTCCACATAGCCTGTGTCATTAATATTAACTCTAAATCAATATCGGGCCCTTGCATGCCAAAAGTTTCCACACCTAACTGATGAAATTGACGGTAACGACCTTTTTGTGGTCTCTCGCGACGAAAAAATGGACCCAAATACCAATAGCGTTGTTGCTGGTTATGCAGCCAGCCATTTTCAATTCCAGCGCGCACAACACTTGCTGTACCCTCGGGTCTTAACCCCAAGTAATCGCCGCCGCGATCCTCAAAGGCATACATTTCTTTTTCAACAATATCGGTCACTTCACCAATAGAACGCTTGAACAGTTCCAGTTTTTCTACAATAGGAGTGCGAATTTCTTGATAACTATACTGATGCAGTACTTGTAACAACTTATCCTCAAGCATGCGCATAGATTCCGCTTCTGCGGGAGCAAAATCATGCATTCCACGTATAGATTGGATATTTTTACTCATACTAGAACAACAGAGCTGATTAATTTGAGAATATAACTTAAGAGCTAATATCGTCGATTAAAAATCTTGCAGTATTATTTCGACGCATATAAACAGAATGATCAAACGGTTTACCGTTAATCTCAAGCTCCACACCAGGTGAATTACCCAAGAAAACATTGAATGGCGCTTGACCCGAAATAACTCGCGTAGCTCCTGGTTTGATCAAGCCATGCAGAAGTCTGCGCTTGCGTGCATCAAATATTTCAGTCCAACTCTCCTGTGTATATCTCACAGTTATTCTGACTTTATCAATATCACCACCACTTACAGGAGACTCTATAATTGTTGTGATTTGTTCAGAAGCCACTTGATCGGGTTCAGTAATATCCGGCTGTTCAACCTCGGCTACAAGCGGCGATGCATTTTGAGTATTAGAAATATTTTTAGGATCAACTGTTCCTAAACCTACCTGATGTGACTCATCTCGCTGCTCACTTTGCTGTATTTCGGCAGCTTGTTTATCCGTATTTGATTCTACATTATCAAACTGCTCCACCACTGAGGCCAGCTCAACAGGATTAGCATCATCTCTATGCAACCACCAAGTAGTTAATAATCCTACTAATAACGCTATTACTGTTACTGAACTCCAAATCACAACGGGATCAGCGCCCGATGATCTTACTTTTTTTGGCTTCTTAACTTCAGGCGTTACATATTCAACTACACTTGCTTGTGTGTATTCACCCAACAAATCTTCAACATCAACATCTAATAACTTAGCATAACTACGAATATAGCCTTTAATAAAGACAGGGCTGGGCAATTGATCATGATTGTCATTTTCTAGAGCAACAATTACATCTTCTTTTAGGTGCGTATGTGCCGCCACATAAGCAACACTATAAGCACATGCTTCACGTGCTTCACGCAATGTAGTACCTACAGTTTTGGAAGCTGTATTTTCATTACTAGTTTCTATTGACTGTTCTGTCACTAATTCATCCTAGCGAGTTGTTCTGCTTCTTTAGAGCCTGGAAACTGCTTTGTTAGTAATTTTGCATAACTTTGCGCAATACGTACATTGCCTAGGCCACGTTCGGTGCGATATGCCAGCCATAAAGACTCTGCTGTATGATTGGACACTTCCTCAAAATCACGCAGGTAGCTTTGCGATATAGCAAAATTATCTTGCTTAAAATGTAGTTTAGCCAGTTGATAAAGCGCTACACGGTTACGATTGTTTATTCTTAACGTCTCTTTTAAGTGATTTTCTGCAGCTATATAATCCGGTATTTCCATGGCACACACACCAGCTGTTAAGCTGGTTGCTTCGCGTCTACTAAATAAGGGATCAGACAAAGCCTTGGTAAAATGTTTATCAGCTTCTATATAACGGCCACTTCGACATAAAAATGATGCATAGTTTTGCTGACCTCGAGAATCACCAGGATTTATCCGCAGAGCTTCGTTATAGTAGTAATCCGCTGCTTTTGGCTGATTCAGTTTTTCCTGTAAAACAGCATATGTCCAACGTGCCACAGATGACTGAGGGTCCTGCTTAAAAGCTTTTTTAAGCTTGTCATCCGCCAACTGATATTCGCCGCTTGCGATATAGTTTGCACCTAGCTGAATATTCAATTCAGCTGCCTCTTTATTTTGTGCAACTCTTTGGTTACTTGAAGCACTGTTATTTGTGACCGGCTGTGTCGCACAGGCACTTACAAGCATGCATAACAAAATAAGTAATACTAAACGCATTCTGTTTCAATTCTCCTGTTCAGAAGTGAACGTTCGTACATTCTAATGTAATGGTTGGCACGTGAAGCACGGTCTGCAACCTGCCCTGCTAGTTGACCACACGCGGCAGCAATATCCTCCCCCCGCGGTCGACGGGTAATCACTACAATATCATTACTCATTAACACCTGAGCAAATCGATCAATTCGTTCCTGGCTAGAACGCTTATACCCCGACTGTTCAAATGAATTAAATGGAATCAAATTAATTTTAGCGCGAATGTCTTTAAGTAATTGCACGAGTTGTCGCGCCTGTTGTTCACTATCATTGACACCTTGCAGCATGACATACTCAAAAGTAATACTTTCTTTTCTATTTTTATTGCTTAAATAACGTTTACATGCGGCAAGCAATTCTTTAATAGGATACTTACGGTTAATAGGAACCAGTTCATTTCTAATCTCATCGTTAGGTGCATGCAATGAAATTGCCAAGCTCACATCCAGCACTTTAGATAACTCATCAATTTTAGGCACAATACCTGAAGTACTGACTGTAACTTTGCGCTTGCCCATGCCATAGGCATAGTCATCAAGCAGCAATTTTACTGCAGGAAGCACGTTGCTGAAATTTAACAGCGGTTCCCCCATACCCATAAACACAACATTGGTAAGCAACGATTTACCTTCATACAAATCACGCAACCTTTGGTCTGCCACCCATACCTGACCAATAATTTCCTCAGCTGTTAAATTTCGATTAAATCCTTGACGTGCAGTTGCACAGAAAGTGCAATCTAAAGCACAACCTACTTGCGAAGAAATACATAATGTGCCGCGATTAGTTTCAGGAATGTAAACAGTTTCAATAGCATTACTTTTACCGTCACGGTCTTTGCCTACATTAAGCAACCACTTAATAGTGCCATCAGCAGAAAAGTGTTCCGATTCAATAGTTGGAAATGCAATACGCACATGATTTTGCAAGCTCTCACGTAGCGACTTACTTAGATCTGTCATATTCCATACATCTGTCACACCACGCTGATACACCCACTGCATAATTTGTTGAGCACGGAATTTCTTCTCACCATGCTCAACAAAATACTGTTCTAGCGAAGCTCGGTCCAACCCGACCAAGTTAGCTAACTCAGTATTAGTATCTACACTCGAGGACAAATCTCACCTTCAGAAAAGAAGTGTGCAATTTCCACTGCAGCAGTCTCAGGAGCATCTGAACCATGTACTGCATTGGCATCAATGCTCTCCGCAAAGTCAGCACGAATAGTCCCAGGTGCAGCTTCTTGAGGGTTGGTAGCACCCATGACCTCGCGATTCTTCTTAATAGCATTTTCACCTTCCAATACCTGAACAAAAACCGGGCCAGAGGTCATAAACTTCACTAAGTCATTGAAAAATGGGCGTTCTTTATGCACCGCATAGAACCCTTCTGCTTGCTCCTTGCTCAGGTGTAGCATTTTTGCCGCTACAATTTGCAGGCCTGCCTTTTCAAATCGACTATAAATCTCTCCAATTACATTTTTTGCGACGGCGTCGGGTTTAATAATGGAACAGGTGCGCTCCTTTGCCATTTTCGTGCTCTCCCAGTTTAAAGATTAAGGTTAATTTATCTGTTAAGAAATAATGTCTAATCGATTAATTCTACTCGGATATCGGCCACGTGTGAACGGTTAGCCTCTGGAAAGAGCCAACCTAGCTGAATAATAGGAATAACTGGCCTATAGGCAAGCGGGAAACTCTATTTTGCCCATTAAGTTAATATTAATGATGCTTAATCACGCTCATCTAGCCATGCCATTTGAATAGCTTCGAGTATTTTTTCACTGGATTTCTCGGGATCATCTTCGAATTCAGGTAACTCACATACCCAGGCATGCAGATCGGTAAAACGGATGTATTGTGGGTCTACATCAGCGTGGCGCTCATCCAACTCGATAGCAATATCAATAGTATCAGTCCATCTCAAGCCCATTTTGCCTCCTTAATGCGACTCTGACACCAAGTTAATAGTGTACTTGGGGATTTCTATAGTGAGATCTTCGTCCCCGACGATTGCCTGACAACTCAAACGCGAGTCTGGATCCAGGCCCCAGGCTTTATCCAAATAGTCTTCTTCATTTTCACTGGGCTCAGCAAGAGAATCCATACCCACTCTTACATGCACATGGCATGTAGTGCAGGCACACGATTTCTCGCACGCATGTTCTATTTCGATGCCATTCTTTAGCGCAGCATCACAAACACTCATGCCTGGCTCAACATCAATAACCGCGCCCTCAGGACAAATTTGTTCATGCGGAAGAAAGGTTATTTTAGGCATACTATTAAATCTACATTATTTAGTTGTTTAGGTTTCAAATTCTTCAACTTTATGGCCCTGCATCATAGAGCGCACACTACTATCCATACGCCGGGCAACATAATTCTTACTAGCGGCCTCTAATGCTTTTACTGACTGCTTGATCTGTTCCGGATTATCAGCATTAGTTCGAGCTTCAATCACAGCATCACGCTTAAATGTAATATTTGCAAGCTCTTCAGCACTAAGAAGTTGTTTGCCGTCTTTTGCCAAAGCAGCATTTAATGCTTCAACAACGCGATCAGCTTCCACTTGTTCTTCACGCAAACTGCGTGCAAGCATGTCTTGTTGTGCATTATCCATAGAAGCTTTGAGCATAGCTTCTATTTCTTTATCACTTAAACCATATGAAGGTTTAACCTGAATGCTTGCCGACACGCGCGTATTGACTTCTTGCGCACTCACACTCAATAAGCCATCAGCATCAACCTGGAAAGTTACTTTTATTTTAGCGGCACCTGCCACCAACGGAGGAATACCTGTCAAATCAAATGTTGCCAGAGAACGGCAATCAGACACCAACTCGCGCTCACCTTGCAATACATGTACCCGCATCGCTGTTTGGCCATCTTTATAAGTTGTAAACTCTTGTGCACGCGCCACAGGTATTGTGGTATTGCGATCGATAATCTTTTCGACCAAGCCACCCATTGTTTCTATACCAAGCGACAAAGGAATAACATCCAACAACAACATTTCATCACCAGGTTTATTGCCGGCCAATATATCTGCTTGTATTGCTGCACCAATCGCAACTACCCGATCCGGATCAATATCCGTGTGAGGTTGCTTGCCAAAAAACTTTTCGACTTGTTTTCTTACTAAAGGGACACGCGTTGAACCACCCACCATGACTATTTCAGATACTTCATCTTTGCCAATATCTGCATCTCTTAGTGCGCGTCGACAGGCAGCAATAGTTTTCTTTACATAAGTTTCTATTAGTTGCTCAAATTTTTCTTGTGTCAATTCAGCATCAGGATAACCCTCTACAGTAATGGTAGTACTTGCATATTGCGTTAGTTGTTCTTTTGCTTGCCGCGCGGCTGACAGCAATTTGCGCATGGCGATTTCATCTTCACGTATAGATGGATCCAGAACCTCAAGCAACCAGTTAGCAATTGCCTGATCAAAATCATCGCCGCCCAAAGCAGAGTCACCACCCGTGGACATCACTTCAAACACACCCTTACGTAGACGCAATATAGACACGTCAAAAGTTCCACCACCCAAATCGTAAACAGCAATGATCCCTTCAGCCGCCTGATCTAAGCCATATGCAATAGCAGCAGCGGTAGGTTCATTAAGCAAACGAAACACATTCAAGCCTGCCAGGGTAGCCGCATCTTTTGTTGCTTGGCGTTGCGAGTCATCAAAATAGGCTGGCACTGTTATCACCGCACCGATTAAGTTATCGCCAAGCGTTTTCTCGGCTCTGTCTTTCAACGCGAGTAGTATATCTGACGATATTTCGACTGCAGTGCGCGGACCCAAAGCAGTATTTATTCTAGGCACAGAATTTTCTGTTCCCACAAAAGAGAACGGATTAAGCTCATTTGCCGAGTTGATATCCTCAACCGAACGCCCCAGTACACGCTTAATAGAAGATATTGTATTAAGTGGATCTGATGAAGACATTTCTAATGCCGGCACCCCAACCAATGGTGTTTTATTTTCCTGATAATAAACAACTGACGGCAACAAAATATTGCCATCTTCATCCGCCAGTGTTTCGGCAACACCACTTCTCACTGTTGCCACCAAAGAATTAGTAGTACCAAGATCAATACCCACCGCAAGACGATGCTGATGTGGCGCAGTAGACATTCCCGGTTCTGATATTTGTAGTAACGCCATCGTCTTACATCAATTGTTCTTCAAGTGTTTCTTGTTTGTGATTAATTTTTTGCTCGCTTGCAACAACAAATTA
>JANQKJ010000233.1 GCA_028281205.1 Gammaproteobacteria bacterium | reverse complement strand
ACTTAGATGCGCTAAAGGCTTATAACTATGCGCTGGCTTATGCAAAGCAGTACGATAATCCGCGTATCAAGTCTTATGCCTACGGTTACATGGCGGAGCTTTATGAAGTTGAACAGCGCTTTGCCGAAGCCTTGGGATATGCTGAAAAAGCTTTATTTGCTGCACAGTCGGCGAATATCGTCGAAAGCCGTTATCAATGGGAATGGCTAGTGGCGCGCTTACATGTTGGCCTAGGGCAATATGAAGCAGCATTAGACAGTTATCGCCAAGCTATCGATAGCCTTAAGCATATTCGGCGTGACCTAGTTCGCTCAACGGACAAAGGCTATGCCGAATTAGTTGGTAATGTGTATCTTGGCTTCGCCGACTTAGTCTTACGCAATACGAGCAAATTAGAGGAAGGTGCAGAAAAACAAACGGCGTTGGCTGAAGTGATAAACACGATAGAATCAATGCGTGTTGCTGAAATGGAAGACTATTTACATAATCAATGTCACGATTTTCAGAGTAGTCACCAACAGCTTGCGGAAACCGCGAGTAGTCATGTAATTGCATACCCATTGTTATTAGCGGACCGGGTCGAGATTATTGCTGTTCTAAACGGCACGTATTACCAAACCACCACGCCTGTTAACAAGGCTGAGGTAGTTAAGACCATAAACGCATTACGTGACGGTATAGAAACTTATAGTAGTGATCATCGCTATTTACAGCCATCCCAGCAACTTTACCAATGGCTCATCAAACCAATGGAACCTCTGTTAAATCCGCAAACAGTTGATACTCTGGTTGTGGTCCCTGACGGTGCTCTGCGCACGATTCCCTTATCTTCATTAAATGATGGCCAACAATTTCTGGTGGAAAGGCTAGCGTTGGCCACAACACCGGGCTTAAAGATGACAATGGCTGCGGCGGCTTCGCGGGCAGACTTGCGGGTAATGGCTAATGGATTGACCGAGGCCGTACAAGGCTTTTCTTCTTTGCCCGGTGTTGACCAAGAACTCGTTAACATTAGTAGCCAATTCAATACCACTGTTTACAAAGACAATGCGTTCCAACTGGCAACGGTAGCTGGTGAAATATCATCGAATAAATATTCTGTCGTGCATTTTGCTACCCACGGTGAGTTCAGCAGTGATCACAGTAAATCATTTTTGTTAACCCACGATGCCAAATTAACCTTAGATAGGATTGATCAAACCCTGGGTTTGCGTCGCTTGCAGGACGAGCCGTTGGACTTATTGGTACTCAGTGCCTGCCAAACTGCATCTGGGGACGATAGGGCGGCACTGGGCTTAGCGGGGGTGGCCGTACAAGCTGGCGCACGCAGTGCTGTTGCAACCCTATGGTACATTAATGATGAAGCAACTTCAGGGCTAGTATCTGATTTTTATTTGCAACTGCAAGATCAGCAGCTCAGTAAAGCTCAAGCATTACAGCGTGCCCAAATTAATATGATTCGGCAGGAACGCTTTAAACATCCAAACTATTGGGCACCGTTTTTGATGATTGGAAATTGGATGTAAGTTGTTGATCAAATTAGCCAAGTAACGATGAAAAAATAGCGCTTGGTGCAGCAATGCTTAGAACATACAAGGGGGAAAACATGAGGCTCAACTTCAGTTTAGTGCTGGTAAATAGTTTAGTGCTGGTAAATGTTAAGCAATTAAACCTCATTTTGATGCTTACAGCTTCAATGCTTACAACAGTGATATTTACCACAGTGTCATCATCAGCGGTGGCTGCTGACGATGTACGCGGGTTAAAACGTAATGTGCCGATGGTGCCTAGCTATGATGAGCCGTCCTTTAAAAGTAATCAAATAATTTTGCCTGTGGTGCCACCTCAGCAGCAATCCGAGGTCTTATCAGATCAAATTCGTTTTTTTGTTAAGGATATTGTACTTGATGGCAATTCGATTTTAGATGCAAAAGAACTGGCTGATGTAGTGGCAGGTTACGAGCAGCGTTATGTCACAATGGCAGAACTGCATCAATTGAGAAAACAACTGTCGGTAATGTACTTTGAGCGAGGCTACGTCAATTCCGGTGTATTAATTCCTGATCAAAATATTGAAAATGGTGAAGTGCATTTCCAAATTATTGAGGGTGAATTGACGGAAATTAAAATAACTGGCCGGGAAGGCTTGAAACCAAATTTTATTACCAAGCGTATTCGAAACGGTATTGATGACCCATTGAATTACGGTGATTTACAAACGGCATTGCGCGTGTTTGAGCAAAATGGGCTAATTGACAAAGTTAATGGTAGATTGCAAGCGGGCAAACGGCCAGGTGAAGCTATA
>JANQKJ010000219.1 GCA_028281205.1 Gammaproteobacteria bacterium | reverse complement strand
CCTTAGCAGCCCCTATTGGTTCTGGCTTGGGTATACGTAACCCCTACAACTTTGTAACGATTATAGAGAATGCGAATGTTCCTGTGATTGTTGATGCCGGAGTAGGTACTGCTTCGGATGCCGCAATCGCAATGGAGCTGGGTTGTGATGGTGTACTTATGAATACTGCTATTGCGGAAGCACAACATCCAGTGACTATGGCTACTGCAATGAAACATGCAATTGAAGCAGGACGCTTGGCTTATCTTGCAGGGCGTATGCCAAAACGTCGGTTTGCTTCAGCATCATCACCTATAGAAGATACTATTTCCGCAAAGTCTTGAATAAACAAGTCTCACCACCACTACGAACAAATCGTAGCTTTGTTATTCGCGAGGGACGTTTTACAGACGGGCAGAGAAAAGCATTTAAGCAACTATGGCCAAAATATGGCATTGATGTTGAACAAATAGATGTATTTAGTCCTGATGAATATTTCAATAAGCCCGGACCTTTATTGCTTGATGTAGGCTTTGGCAGTGGTGATTCATTACTTTCATTGGCACAACAACGCCCGGATATAAATTTTCTAGGCGTAGAAGTCTATCGCCCGGGAATAGGGGCAGTGTTGCGTAAGCTTGAACAACATGACATTAATAATGTGCGTGTCATGAATGTGGATGCAATGCGATTAATAACTTCTAACATGCCAGCAGATTTGTTAGCTGGAGTAATGGTGTGGTTTCCTGATCCCTGGCCTAAGAAGCGCCACCACAAACGCAGACTTGTACAAGAAAACTTTATCAGTCAGCTTAGTAGGGTCATGCAAAGCCAGGCGATTTTGCATCTAGCCAGTGACTGGCAGCCGTATGTTGAGTTTATGCAGACGCATGTGGCTAAAGTGCAAAGTTTTGTTCAGCTTAAAACAAATCAAAATCCTCTTAAGCTGGAAAGGCCGACCACGCGCTTTGAGCAGCGTGGCTTACGTAAAGGCCATCAAGTATCGGACTTAATCTATCAACTAAACAAATAATTCAGCTTGCTGTTATCAATCAATTACTATTATTGTTTTTTACACAAGCAGGACAGTGATCTTCTAGTGAAAGTGGACAATGTTTCTGTTCACAGTCTTCAATCCTACTCCAAGCAAAATCAATAGCCTGTTGCTCAGTATGGAAGAAGTGATCTAGCCAGGCCTCACTGGCAAACCCAGTGCGCAAGAATATATCCATGACCTGTTTTTTGGTTCGGCAGAATAAGAATTCAATACCCAAACTATGCAGCCGTACAGCTAGTTGGTGCAGCATTTCTTCACCTGTTGCATCAATTTCATTAATTCCCTCCGCGTCGATGATAATAAATTTCAACTCAGGTTTAGAGGCAACACGCTCAAGTACTTTTTCTTCAAAGTATCCGGTATTGGCGAAAAATAGTGAGCCATCGAAACGTAGAATGGCGATCTTCGGGCAGGTTTGAAGAATATGAGCCTCGGCATCTCCTAAGCTGCCATCACTTTGCATTGCAAGTACGGCAATTCTTGGACGCATAGTGCGATACATATATAAACCCATAGAGAGAATGACACCTACAAGAATACTTTTCTCTAAGTGCGGTGCTAATAGCAATGTCAATATGAAGGTGATCATGGCTACGATGGCATCATGTTTTTGTACTCGCCATGCGTACTTAATCGGCTTAAATTTAATGAGATTAAATACTGCCAGAATAATAACTGCTGCAAGGGTTGGTTGAGGTAAGTGATATAGCAACGGAGTCAAAAACAACAGA
This sequence comes from Gammaproteobacteria bacterium, assembly GCA_028281205.1. Classification (GTDB taxonomy): domain Bacteria; phylum Pseudomonadota; class Gammaproteobacteria; order UBA4575; family UBA4575; genus UBA1858. The sequence continues at coordinate 1,486 of JANQKJ010000219.1, read as the reverse complement.
GTGAACATAACCAAGAAGCCACTAGCGATAGCCGCGAAACCGGTTTTTGCCCCGGCGCTTAGATTAATAGCCGAACGTGAAAACGAACCCGATACCGCATAACCCTGGAACATACTAGCAGTTAAGTTCGCTAATCCTTGTCCGACTAAACCTTGGTTAGCATCCAGGCGTTGACGAGTTTGAGCAGCAATTGCTTTAGCCACAGAAATAGCCTCGGTAAAGCCAATCAGTCCAATTGCAATAGCACTTGTAACCATTTGTGCAGCAACTTGGAGGTCTACTTCGGGGAATGTAAAACCTGGTAAGCCTTGTGGAATGGAGCCAACAACTTTGCCACCTGACTCTTCATACTTTAATAGCCATGATGCAAATGTTGTAATGGCAACTGCTGCTAATACTCCAGGAATTCTAGGTGCATATTTTTTTAATAGAATCATTAATGCGAGTGCACCAATACTGAATGCTAAAGTAGGCAAATGCGTGTGGTACCAGGCTTGCTCAATAACCCGCCATACAGTTTCGTAGTGATGTTCTGCGCGTTCGGCACTAACCCCAAACAGTTTACCTAACTGTGAGGTGGCAATAATAATGGCAGCCCCATTAGTGAAACCGATGACAACCGGGTGTGAGAGAAAATCAACAAAGAAACCTAGTTGTAGCAAGCCCAGTGAGAGCTGAAATATCCCCACCATTAATGCCAGCATAATAGCGTAGGCGGCATACTGGGCTGGGTCACCCGATGCATACGGTGCCAGAGCCGATGCAGTTAATAACGAAACAACTGCGACCGGGCCAGTGTGTACTTGGCGGGAAGAACCCATTAGTGATGCAATCATCACAGGTAAAAAAGAGGCGTATAAACCGTAGTAGGGTGGCAGCCCTGCAAGTTGGGCATAAGCCATCGATTGAGGAATCAGTACCAGTGCAACAGAGAGGCCAGCGACTAAGTCTGCCTTTAGTACTTTAGGGTCTTTAAGCTCGTGGATCCATCCACGAAATGGTAAAAACCGTTTAATTAGCCTTTGTGATATGAGGTTTAATAAGTTCAACGAAAATCCTTCTTATCGACTTGGTTTTGTAACATATTTGGAGTTTAACGGAATTAAGGCGGATCAAGCCTTGCAGTTGCTATAGAACTAGCGCCTGATTAATTCTAGTGCGCGGATTCTAACATAATTAGACCCGCTTATGGTTTTGTCAGGCAACATCTTTGGGCTATTCTTTGTGTTAGTGAATCAAGATTCATGGAAATGCACAGTAATATTTATTCTTAGGGCTTTATATGGAATATTCACAGTTAGGAAATTCAGATTTGCGTGTAAGCAAAATTTGTTTGGGAACAATGACGTTTGGTGAACAAAATACCGAACAAGAGGCCCATCAGCAATTGGATTTTGCTATCGAGCATGGAGTAAATTTTTTAGATACCGCAGAAATGTATCCAGTTCCGCCCCGTCAGCAAACACAAGGTTTAACGGAAACATAC
>JANQKJ010000216.1 GCA_028281205.1 Gammaproteobacteria bacterium | reverse complement strand
CAAAAAAATGGGCTGCATAAGCAACCCATTTATAAAATTAAAACACTAAAAACTTGTTTAACGCTTAGAGAACTGCTCTTTCTTACGAGCTTTGCGCAGACCCACTTTCTTACGTTCAACTTCACGCGCATCCCTGGTTAAAAAACCACCCTGTCTAAGAGAAGCACGCAACTCTTCATCATATTTTAATAATGCTCGCGCGATACCGAGCTGGATAGCACCTGCTTGTCCATTCATACCGCCACCTTTGACCATAATATTAAGATCAAATTTAGAATCTAACTCGGTAGCTTCTAGAGGCTGGCGGATAACTCTACGTGAAGTCTCACGGCCAAAGTACTGATCCACAGAGCGTGAATTAATCATAATTTCACCATTACCGGGCCTAAGATAGACTCGTGCTGATGAACTTTTCCTGCGGCCAGTGCCGTAATATTGTGTCATTGCCATTATATTTTTATCTTAACTTAGATGTGTTGCTTATATATCTAGCGGTTCAGGCTGCTGAGATTGATGGATATGGTTCGGCCCTGCATAAACCTTTAGCTTCTTAAACATGGCACGACCCAATGGATTCTTAGGCAACATACCTTTAACCGCTGTTTCGATGACCCTCTCAGGGTGACTGCCTATAAGGTCACTGAAATTTGTCTCTTTTAAGTTACCCACATAGCCAGTATGACGATAGTACATTTTGTCTTGGGCCTTATTGCCAGTTACACGGACTTTCTCAGCATTAACAACAACAATATAGTCACCCGTATCAACATGAGGTGTGTATTCTGGCTTATGCTTTCCGCGCAAGCGGTGCGCTATTTCTGTAGATAGACGACCGAGTGTTTTGTCTGTGGCATCTATTAAGAACCACTGGCGACTTACTTCAGCCGGCTTTGCACTAAACGTTTTCATTTTAAATTCAAGACCATAACAAAGGCGCGCAATACTACTAGAGTCAGTGTACTCAGACAAGAGTTGTGGCCCAGCTGATTTAGTTTGCGAGCAAAAAAAACGCGGCCTAAATAAGGAAGGCCGCGTTAAACATACTACCAGGGGTAGATGGAGGAGTAAAAACAAATATACAATAATATTTGAATATGCGCATTTTCTAATATAGTCAGCTATTTGTCAAGATCACTATGTGAATTTAATGTTAAATCTTTAATCTTTCGACAATAACCCCATTTTCCAAATGGTTATGTATAATTTCTTTGAGGTCTTCCGTACTTTCATAGCAGTACCAAACATCATCTGGATACACCACTGCCACTGGGCCTTCATCACAACGATCAAGACAGCCAGCGGTATTAATTCTTAACTTGCCTTGCCCGGTTAAACCAAGTTCTTTCGCATAGTTTTTTACTTCTTTGCGCATCTCCAGCGCACCATGCTGCTGACAACATACGCCATCCTCACGCATATTCGTACAGATAAACAGATGGCGTTTGTAATAATTCATTGGCTTATATCCATGTATATATTGTGTTAGAGAGACTGTGAGATCCGTTCCCGCTATTATAAATCTTTATTAACCAATCTTTACTAGCGATTTTTCCTAGTGAATTTTATTGGTAAATTTTACCGGTAGACTCGTATAACGTTCTATATCACAGCACATGTCCAATAAGATAGATTTAACTCAACAAGCAGACCAGTGTGTCATGTGTGGTATGTGTTTACCTTATTGTCCAACCTATCAAGTCAGTCAACACGAGGCCGAATCTCCGCGTGGGCGCATTTCACTTATAAAAGCGCTTGCTGAAAATAAGTTAACCGCAAGTAAGGTATTGCATGAACACATACAAAGTTGTACTGGCTGTTTGAAATGTCAGCAGATCTGCCCAGCTAAAGTAAATTACCAAGTCATTATTGATCAGGGACGAAATTTATATCGTAGCAAACAAAATTTCACCAGCCGCTGGTTACAAACATTATCAATAGCCGCAGCAACACACCAATGGGGACATACTGCAACTAAGTTAACTTCCCATATTACAAAATGGCTACCAGTCGCCAACAGGCACCTGCGCTTACTCCAATATGTATCTAGAGAAAATAACTATCAGCCATCTGCACAACAATACCAATCGGAAGTAAATATATTCCCTGGTTGCACTGGTGATTTATTTGACCAGCAAACATTAAACAGCTTAATCAAACTATTAGAAGCAATAAACGTAAAAGCTATATTGCCAAATACAATTATATGTTGCGGTGCTTTATCTCAACACAGTGGCCAATTGAACAAAGCTGAACTAAGTATAAATAAGTTACAGGAATATTTTTCTACACAGAGCTCAAGTACATTGCTATCTGTTGCGAGTGGATGTGGCCGTCAACTCAATGAACAATTATCAAATTCTTCGATTAAACATTTTGATGCCATGCATTGGTTGAGCTTGCAAGATGGTATCAAAGAACTAAAGTTTTCTAGCTATAACCAGCGTGTGCTAGTACATAAACCATGTACATTGAGTTCAGCTAATCAACAGCATATGGATGGCTTGCTTAGTCAAATACCAACCATTGAGTTAATACAATTTGATGACAACTTAGCCTGTTGTGGAGCTGGCGGCATACAATTAACTTCACCACAACAAAGCAATCTACGCTTACTTAACAAGAAGATTGACACTATCCGTACTGTGCAACCCGACCTTATTGTTTCAGCAAACATTGGTTGTGCATTAAATTTCCAGTTAACTTTAGAAAAGATAGGCTTGGACATTGAAGTCGTTCATCCGTTAACATTATTGGCAAGGCAATTGACTGCGTAAAACTCATGAATAGGCAAAATTTTTGCGATAAATTAATCGAAGAATTTGATCGTGGATTGCGCACATTGACAAAATCATCGCGCATTACCCCACGCGAAAATCCAGCTAAAGATATTCATGGAACTGAGTTATCAGCACAAGAAATGCAACTGAGCGGGCGTCTAATGCGCGTCAATCATGCAGGGGAAATTGCCGCACAAGGCTTGTATCACGGCCAGGCTCTTACAGCACGTGATGAAACAACATTACAACAAATGCGCGTGTCTGCAAAAGAGGAAGAAGACCATCTGGCATGGTGCGAGCAACGCTTAAATGAATTACAAACACCACGCAGCATGATCACGCCACTTTGGTATATCGGCTCCTATGCGATTGGAGCAACAGCGGGTTTGTTTGGTGATAAATGGAGTTTAGGTTTTGTTGCAGAAACTGAAAACCAAGTGGAAACACATCTACAAAGTCACCTTGATAAGTTACCAATCCATGATGATAAAAGCCGTGCCATTATTGAAATGATGAAAGAAGATGAGCGCCGCCACGGCGATGCAGCAAGAAACCTTGGTGGAGTCGACCTTCCCAAACCCGTACAAAAAGGCATGCAAGCCGTTTCAAAGATAATGACAACAGGCGCTTATTGGGTTTAAGAAAAACTCAATCGAATTACTGCTATCAGCATAAAAGCGGTCACTGAACGAATTTCTACTTAATCGTACGCACATTGAAAACTGATGGAATATCCCACCCTTCGACTATTTTGTTATTTACTACCCGCCAAACAACAACGACATCAAATTCAATAATACTGGCCTCAAACATTAGACGATTACATGTTTGTGTGAAGACGAGTTCATCTCCTATAGGACGAGCATCGATTACTTTTACTTCAAAACTACCTTTACTTATTTCTGCTAGTTTTTGAAAAAATTCTTTAAATCCTTCAAAACCATAATATTTACCATCCAATTCAGGTAGTTTTGAATTGAAGTAGTGCCAGACGAATTTATCTGAAATGACGTTTGCACATGTATCAAGATTTTTAATATCTAGTTTACCTAGAACAGATAAATTTGGGTGTATTTCATTGGACATGATACTAATAATAATATTTTAGGTATTCATAGTGACATTACAGCACAAAAGCGGTCATTCAATAGTTTGATTAAGGTTGATCAATTTATTTGTGGTATAGCCATCAAAAAATATTCGCATCAACCATGGCATAATCAGCCAGACCATAATTGGAACAGATAATATTATAGATAATAGAATCTGAATTAAGTAATGCCAGCCTGAAACAAAAGGAGATTAAATAAATTCTAGTAACAACACAAGCGGACATAAACCAATAATCAACAATGTCTCTGTTGGTCTTCTTCTTTTGTTAGATTGTTGAAACTATCCTAGTAAGGAGCCTTATTAAAACGTCTTACTAGATGATCAACAAAAACTCTAACGCGTTGTGAAAGATGACGCGTTTGTGGATAAATTGCATAGGCATGAATATGAGGTATTGTATGATCTTGGAGAATAGGAACCAAATCTCCGCGTTCTATTTCTTCATATACAATAAACCTTGGCAGAAGAATAATCCCTAGTCCTTCAACCGCCGCGTGTTTAAGAAATTCACCTGTGCTTGCCTTCAAAAAAGGATTTATTTTAATCTTCTCTTGATTACCACTGGCATCAATAAAATGCCAACTATCAAAATCACTTAACAGACTATAAGCAAGGCATTTATGATTAATTAACTGATCAGGTGATTGGGGCAGCCCATTTAGCTCAAGATAATTAGGACTAGCACAGATAATAAAATGAATTGGTGCAAGCATACGTGCAATGAGACTTGAATCAGGCAGTGATGCAATACGAATCGCTAAATCAAAACCTTCCCGAACTAAATCTACCTCACGATCATTAAAGTCTAAATCAAACTCAATCTGCGGATGTATCTGTAAAAACTGGTTGATAGCTGGGCCTACATGCATAATGCCAAAAGTGGATGGCAAAGCAATCTTCAAACTACCCTGTAATTTATCATGAGCTTTAGATGTTGCTAATTCTGCTTCAATCACATCTTCCAATATCGATACAGAGTCGTGATAAAATGCACGACCCGTTTCAGTAAGACTCATCATCCGTGTCGTTCTGTGAAAAAGCTCAACGCCTAAATGTTCTTCGAGTTCTTTTAAACGTCTGCTCACTGCAGATTTAACTACACCAAGTTGAGCGGCGGCGGCACTAATACTCCCTGCTTCCGCGACCTTTATAAATACTCTCATATTTTCAAAACGATCCATTGTCACTCTAGATATTTTGTTGCCAATATAAGAACAATTATTTCATATTTACCCTGTTTATTCTATTTAAGACAACAATAATAATATTCTTCATTCTAAGCACAAGCACTATCTACTCAAAAAAGAGTAACACCCAAGCAAAGATATAAATTTAGGAGATCCAAAAAATGGTAAATGCTACGCAAGTAATATCACGTCTATTTCTCGGACAAATTTTCTTTATCTCAGGAATAACAAAAATAACTGCCTATGAAAGTACACAGGGATATATGGATATCATGGGTGTTCCAGGGGGTTTACTACCATTAGTAATTTTGTTCGAAATCGCCGCTGGCCTGGCAATAATGGTGGGCTGGAAAACTCTATGGGTAGCAATTTCGCTGGCAGCATTTTCAGTCTTAACAGCCGTGATATTCCATAGCAACTTCAGTGAACAAATCCAAACGATTCTTTTTATGAAAAACATCGCAATAACCGGAGGATTTCTGCTGTTAGCTGTTCACGGCGCGGGTTCGTTTAGCCTAGACAATAACTCTGCTGCATCAAAGTAGTACTAGGAAATTCATAAATTCTACTAAGGGGACCATTATGCCCACAGCAAAATTAGTTTCTGCAATACAGACATTTGAAGGTGCAGGTGTCACAGTACAACGCACGATAGGAACACCTGCACTACGTAACTTAGATCCATTCTTATTACTCGATCAAATAAGTAGTGATGATCCCAATGACTACATTGCAGGCTTTCCAGAGCACCCTCATCGTGGCTTTAATACTTTCACTTATATGATCGATGGTGATATGCAACACAATGACAGTATGGGTAATTGCGGAAACCTCGGCTCTGGCGGCGCACAATGGATGAAGGCTGCTAGCGGTATCATCCACTCTGAGAGTCCAAGTCAGAGAGATGGCTTGATGAGAGGTTTTCAATTATGGATAAATCTTCCATCTGCAAACAAGATGGATGAACCTGAATATCAGGAATATAAATCTGGGGCTTTTCCGATAATTGAAACATCCGACTTCAAACTCAAAGTACTAATTGGTAGTTATCAACAAGCCAACTCGCCAATTATTGATGATGTCACTAATGTATCGTTCTTTGATGTTGTGCTAAATCCGGGGGAAAGTCTC
>JANQKJ010000174.1 GCA_028281205.1 Gammaproteobacteria bacterium | reverse complement strand
GCATGTAAATGTTCAGGCTGCCTACCAAGGGGGCCCTTGTAATCAAAGTCCATTCTGCCTTGTTGGTCGCATAAGCGTAGTCGCGTCAATGCATTTAGGCTGACTCGCAAACGGTCAATATCTTCCAGTGCCGGATGCCATTGATTTGGTTCATTACCATAGATGTGCTTTAAAAAATTAACATAGTGGCTTGAGCGTAATTGTTGTTCGACTTGTTGGGCGCAATCTTGAGCGATGGATAAATCCCATTGTGGTAGCAAGCCTGCGTGAACCATTATCCATTTTAATGTAGGGTCTGTATGCAGGAGAGGTTGTTGGCGCAGCCAATTGACGATGTTGTCCACGTCCTGATGTTGTAGAATTTGATTAAGAGAACTTTTGGGCTTACATGTTTGTACACCACAATAGCAGGCAATTAAGTGCACATCATGATTGCCAAGTACGCACTTGGCTGCACTTCCTAGGCTGCGTACAAACTGTATTGTGGCAAGGGATTGTGGTCCACGGTTAACTAAATCACCCACAAACCAGACTTGGTCTTGCTGTGGGTCAAAGCGGATTTTTGATAGCAGACTTTCTAGTTCGCTGTAGCAACCTTGCAGGTCGCCAATCGCGTATGTTGCCATTAGTTATGTAAATAGCTGCAAAAAACCTAATGTAGCACGCGCGGAGCTGATAATGTGAATAGTTCGATTTCGGCATCAAATTCGGTGCCATCATCTGCCTGCATTTGATAGCTTCCGTGCATAGTGCCAACAGGAGTTTCCAGCATGGTACCACTGGTGTATTGAAAACCTTCACCAGGTTTTAAATGCGGTTGCTCGCCCACCACACCATCACCACGTACTTCCTGTGTTTTGCCATTAGAATCGGTGATGATCCAGTGGCGTGTCAGCAGTTTCGCGGGTACTTCACCATTATTTTGGATTGTGACTGTATAGGCAAACACGTACCTATCATCATCTGTGCTGGACTGCGATTCGAGGTAGGTAGTATCAACACTGACTTTAATGTTATAGACGCTTAACTCATTCATGTTCGCATTATGCCGCAATCAATTCAAAATATCTTTGATATGGGTTGCAAAAACCTACTACCTGATTAGTACATAGTAGAATAAATCAGGCTAAATTTGACTCAAACGCGTTAAGGCTAAGAAGTTTTCTAGAGTGAGTTGTTGGGGTCTGCTATTTGGGTCTATACCCGCATCAATAATCTTGTTCTGGCTAAGTACTTTCTTCAGGTTGTTGTTAACAGTTTTACGTGGTTGAGAGAAACATGTTTGAACAATATGTTTGAAATGCTGCTCAAGTTGTTTTGGCACAAGTGATTTTTTGAGTGGTGTTAAACGAATGAATGCAGATTCTACTTTAGGTTTAGGTGAAAAACTTTCTGCAGGTACATGGATGAGTTTCTGAGAGCTGCATTTTACCTGGACCATAATAGACAAGCGCCCAAAATTTCTGTCACCAGTGCGTGCGCAAATTCTGTTTACCACTTCATTTTGCAGCATAAAATGCATATCAACAATTGAATCTAGCTGTTCAAGCAAATGAAAAATCAGAGGAGTGGAAATATTGTATGGAAGATTGCCCACAATACGACGAGGATATCTAGTATGTGAAAAGTCAAATTTTAAAGCATCGGCTGCATGGATAGTGAGTTTGTTGGTAGGCTGCTTTAATTGCTCAAGCTTATTAATCAGGTCCCTATCTAATTCAATAACTTCTAAATGTTCAAGCTTGTCAAGCAGTGGTTTAGTTAGGGCGCCTAAACCTGGGCCAATTTCGATGATGTTGTCGTTTGGCTGAGGGGCGATTGCAGTGACTAATGATTGAATGATACTGGAGTCAATCAGAAAGTTTTGTCCGAAGCGCTTACGTGCGCGGTGCATTATAGTTTTCTTATGAGTTAATGTAGATAGGCATGCTACATTAACATGCTTTTTGGTTTGAATTAAAACATTATAACAATCAAATAGTATTTTTTTAGTTTGTGTGAATAGAGTTAAGAAATAGATGGGGTCGTTATAAGAGCGTTAGGTATATCCGCTGACTATTATTGCTCTGTTGATGCTATTTCTGCTTGTTGAAGTGTTTTATCGACAGGAATAGCATAGGTGCCAATCAGTGTATATTCATCGCTGTCCTCAATTTTTGTCAGAGCAAGTGTGATTACCAGTTGTGGGTGATATAGTAATAACATTTCATGTGGCTTTAAGGATTCAGAAGTTGTTGAATCAGTAATTAAAGCTAAATCCAAATTTAATCCGCTAGAGATTTGCACCGATAATTCGCGTAACGCGCTTAATGGTGTAGCGCTTTCACTGAGTGTTAACCTGCCTAAAAATGTGATCCCTACAGCTTCTGTATCTTTTAAATTTTCAATTGAACGCAGTTTTTCTTTTAAAGGGCGAATGGTGAGGGTGGCAACTTCTTCATTTAATAATTGGAAATCGTTAGCTGAGTTAAGTTTGACTGATTTAACTTTATTTGCATCGGGTTCATTCGCGGATGTGGTATTTAGCAGGAATGTGAAGATGCAAATAAGTATGAGTAACTTTTTCATATAATTAAAAAACTTTTTCTGCGCCATAATAGATGGATTCAATGTTAAGTATTGTTGCTCCGACGCCAGCAAATTTAGGGTCAAGCCATTCTTTCATGTCATCAAAAATTTTGCCTTCTGTATAATATTCAATGGAGCCTTTTATTTGGTAAGCTTCTCTTTCAGGCGCAATCATTAGTAATGAACCGTGACTATTATTATTAATATTTTCTAGCGTTTTATTAAAAAAATTATTAGCAATTAATATGCGTTGATTATCTAGCATCTTAACGCACAACACCCAAATGGCATTAGGTTTATGCTGTTTGTCGACAGTAGTAAAGATCATGCGTGGTTCTCTATTCTCCCATGCATCCAAAAAAGCTTGAGGTAGTGTACTCATAAATAATATCTTTAATTTTCTATTATCTGTTTAACTGAGAATGCGCCACGTATTTGACCTACTTGAAAACCCGTAGCTAAGTCGTTGGGGTAAGATTCTTCTAATGCATTAGCCAGGTCTTCGCCCATAGTTTGCTTGTCTCCATGGCAACTTAAGCATAAACCTTGAGTAGGAATAGCGCGCATCATTCTTAAGGTTGTGCTGTTTTTTGTTTTGATTGTTTCGCTATGGATTAATTGATCAATGGGTGTGCCACTAGCAAGTTTTTTTTCAAAGCTAGCAAGGATCTCTTTCTCCCATAGGTCAGGTGCATTGTCTGGGTTGCGTAATTTCAAACTGGTGCGTTTAATGACAAGATGGTCATTCAAGGCATGAGTAATCTTCGGAGCTTCTAGTTTGCATGTTTGGACCGCAGCAACTGGTCCGCCTGATTGCATTGAAGTGCTTAATGCTTGCTTTAATTCGTTTGCCAATGCTTTAATTTTTAAAGATGCTTGTTGTTGAAACTCCTCTTCTTGTTGTGATGTATTATCAGCACAAGCACAGATGGCGATAAGTAAAAAGCTAAAAGGGATAAGTTTTTTCATAAGCTAAAATTCATTTCAGTTGCATTGTGTTGACCTGCTGTCTGGCAAGTTTGACTGCGGCAATTAAACTGCCTGCATCACTTTTACCCGTACCTGCGAGATCTATGGCTGTGCCATGGTCAACGGAAGTGCGGATTATCGGCAAACCCAAAGTTGTATTCACTGCATGACCAAAACCTATATGCTTAAGCGTGGGCAAGCCTTGGTCATGATACATTGCTAATACTACATCCACTAATTGTAGCTGCTTTGGTGTAAAGATTGTATCAGCCGGGTAGGGACCATAAATATCCATGCCTTGATTTCTTAGTTTGTTTAGCGTTGGCTCAATTACCTCAAGTTCTTCACGGCCTAAGTGGCCCTGTTCACCTGCATGTGGATTTAAGCCGCACACGCCAATGCGGGGTTGAGATATACCAAATTTGTTTATCAAGTCTTTATGTAAGATGGTGATAATTGTGGTCAAAAGTTGTGGGGTGATTGCCTGTGCTACCTGGGCTAAAGGTAAATGCGTTGTTGCTAAAGCCACTCTCACCTGATCAGCAACTAATAGCATGACAACATCTGAATTGGTGCGATCAGCTAAGTATTCTGTATGTCCAGTGAATGGGATGCCGGCATCATTGATTATGCCTTTATGCAAGGGCGCGGTGATCATGGCTGAATATTCTTGAGTTTCAATACCACGTAATGCTTCGTCCAGGCAATGCAAAACATAGTGCGCATTATTTGGGTTTGGCGCGCCACAATGGACCGGTTGCGCAACAGGAATATGCTTGACACGAAGTTGCTTAGGTTGGGTGGGCACATGATTACATGTTTCGATGTCAATACCCAAAAGTTTTGCGCGCTTTATTAATTCATACTTGTCGGCAATGATAACGCAATCATTTAGCTGGTCTGACGACTGTAAAATTATATCAATGCCAATTCCGGCAGGTTCTCCAGCTGTGATAGCTAAAGGCAGGGTGCTCATCTAGTGTAAACAAATTGAAGTGTGAACTGTTTACTGAGCATCTAGCGTTAATCTATTTTCTACGTAGCTCTCGTCACGTAGCTGTCGTAACCAGAGCTCTTTTTCTTCACTTAATTTGCGCTGACGGATAAAGTCACGTGCCTGGTTGCGTCTTGCTTCAGCCGAATTGTCATGCTCTCTTTTATCCATAACTTGCATAATGTGCCAGCCAAAACGGCTTTTAAATGGTTCACTGATTTCGTTAACAGGAATGCTTTCAGCTACTTCTCTAAAACTAGGTGCAAAAACACTAGGCGCTAGCCAACCTAATTCGCCGCCTTTAGATGCGCTGCCTGGATCTTCGGAATGAGCGCGTGCAAGTTCAGAAAAATCTTCTCCATTAACGATGCGCGATCGTAATGATATTAAATCTCTACGAGCTTCTTCATCAGTTTTTACTGCATTGGTTTTTATCAAGATATGACGTGAAAGTACTTGATCCACCATAACCCGCTCTTCACCACGCTTATCTAAGATACGAAAAATATGGAAACCACTACTACTACGCAAAGTTTTACTAATATCACCAGGCTGCATATTGTTTAGTTGGCGCGCAAACACGCCTGGTAACTGATCTTTATTACGCCAACCTAAATCACCACCCTCTAAAGCATCTTGAGCTTGTGAGTTGCCTATGGCGAGCTGGGTAAAACTTTCCTCTCCACTAGTTGCTCGTGCATGAAGTTCTTCTATTTTTGCACGCCCTTTTTCGATATCTTCTGGGGTTGGATCCTGTGGTAATTGAATGAGGATATGCGCAATTCTATATTCAGCATTAGAGTTTAGGGAATCTGATTGGCTGGCTAATAAATCGTCGATTTCCTTGGGTGATACTTGAATATTGGATTCAACTGCACGTCGTTGAACTTGTGCAATAGTCATCTCGGTGCGCACTTGATCTCGGAACGCGACGTAGTCTATGCCTTGCTGTAATAATGCACTTCGGAATTCATCTAAATTTAGACGATTGCGTTGGGCAAGATTACGCATAGCTTGGTCTAGAGAAATATCATCAATAGTTATACCGCGGCGTTCTCCCCACTCCACTTGCAGTCTTTCGATTATAATACGTTGCAGTACTTGATCGGCTAGTGTGGCTTCATCAGGCAGATTAGCTTGATCGCCAGCCTGCGCTTTAATCACATTAATGCGTTCAAGTAACTCTGTTTCAGTGACAACATCATTTTCAACAACTGCCACAATGCGATCTACTAGTAAGCTTGCATGGGTAATACTGGCGAAACAAAATAGCATGTAGCAAATGCTGATAATTAAAGTAAAAGATTTAGTATTTGAATGTGTTTTGATCTTCATAACCGCGAATATTACGTTGTAGTTGCTCAGTAATAGGCGACCCCAGCGAGGTCAGCCCTTTAAGAGTTAGTTGTATTTCAATACTGTTGTTGAAATCGCCTTCACTGTCATTGGTAAAGCGACGTGCAGCAAAGCTAAGTTTCCAGCAGCAAGTGTCATATTCTAAGCCGCCCAGGAGGTCAAGGTCTCGCTTATCTTTGAAGTCATAATTCCATCGTCCTACTGCGCGCCACTGTTCGCTAATAGGGTAAATGAATGAAATATCAGACTGTGAGAAATCTTCACGACGAAAACGGTGACCAATATTGAAAATGAAGTTATTAGCACTTCGATATTGCAAGCGAGTATTAGTTCGGTTGAATTCTTCTTCTTGAGGATCCCACAGTGCAGCGGCAATGGCCTGCCATCGATCTGTTAAGCTTATTTGTAATTCGCCAGCAATGTTTGAAGTATTATCGTCGTCGTCGCCAGTGTTATTTAGCGATACTTCGCGGTCTTCGAAGTAAAAGATTTGCCCAATACTTGCGCGTGCCAGTTCGTCTCCATTATCTTGGTTAATGAAACGAGTGGTAATGGCAGCGGTGAGTTGGTTAGCATCTGATACCCGATCAGCACTAGAGAAGCGGTCGGTTCTAAATAATTGTGCGAAGCTGAATTCATATTCACCCGTATCAAATAGTGGAATATCTGAATGGTTTCTTTCAGGGGTATATAGATAAAACAGTCGTGGTTCCAGTGTATGTCGCACTCGATTTGAAAATGCTTCACGTTCAAAAATTAAACCACTATCAAGAGAAAAACTTGGAAGTGTTCTACTAGGGTCATTATTATTTTCAGAACTGGATAAATCATACGATGTGTGTCTAAAGCGCATGGACGGAGTTATGAAATAACCTGGGGCGGTCCAAGGTCGTGATATTTCAGTAAATAAATCTAAACGGTTACCATCTACTCTATCGTCATGGTCAAAAGCAACCCACTCGCCACGAGAATTGAATTCAAGTCCTAATGGTAATTGTGCGAATGAGTTATTAATGACAATTTGAGGTAGCCGCTTGAATGGATCGTTTATAGGTAGGCTTTGGTCATCTACAATTTGGAATTGCTGGAAGCGAAGTAAGCCGCTCCAATAGCCCCCAAAGTGTGAGTTACTGTAGACAAGATCGCCACGTCTTTCTAGTTGTCTAGTACTTGTTACTCCAATTGAATCACCTAGATCTTCGAAGTAATCATCATCAGATGCATTATTGTAAATTAAGTCACCTCTAAAGTGATCGCTAAATCTCTGTTCATGGTCTATTGAAACCAGATAACGGTCATCATCAAAATCACGATCATCTAAAAATTGCAGATTTACTTCACCAAAGTTGGTGTCATTAAGATAGCGTGCATTTCCTCCTAATAAAACACCACGCTTGGATAAGTAGCGCGGTGTGAACAAAGCATCACGATGTGGGGCAATATTCCAATAAAATGGTGTTTCTATATCTATACCTGAATTACTACTGCGGCCAAACACAGGTGCAAGAAAGCCAGTTTTACGTTCATTATTAAGTGGAAAACTCAACCAGGGAGAGTAGAAAAAAGGGACGCCTTTAAATTTTGCTGTTACATGCTTAGCGCTACCAACACCTTTTTCTCTATCAAGAGTTGCTTTTTTGGCTTTGAGTTCCCAGTCTCTATCTTCGAAGTCGCAAGTTGAATAAGTGGTGTTTTCTAACTTTACTACATCTTGTGATACTCGCTCAGCTTGATCGGCAGTTCCGCTACCATGTGATGGGTGATACCAATAACGAACATTTTCAGCTTTGGCGGTTTCATCTTCTGTCCAATAATCAACCCGCTCAGAAGTGATGTCTAAGTCTGGATCACGTAACAGAACATTGCCTGTGGCAATCGCTTTCTTTTCTTTTTCGGAGTACTGTACGCGGTCAGCGTGCACATCTTGTTCGATTCGAAATAAGTGCACTCGACGGCTATCATCTTTGACATCTTCAGCCGTAGATGGGCTTGCTGGAGGTTTATATTGGCTAGGTTGCCGACCACATTGGCGCCATTGCGAATCAGGTTGAGTAGCATCCGCATATATGTTGGTGCAGTGGACGCAAAGACAGAGAAAAATAAGTGCGCGCAAATGCATGGAATTCGTGTAGTTTCTTATAGTTATTAAAATAGAATGCGACGCATACGGTTTGGTTAAAACTTATGCCGCTTTAATCCAGTCAAACCATGTTAGTACGTTCGCATAATGTATAAAGAGCACACTCAAGGAACATAACAACGTCAATGGACAGGATTATAAAGCATAAACAGCATAAAGGTGCTGTTTTGCCAATTGCAACAGCAATTACGAGTATCGCAGTTATAACCATTATTATTGTCTGGTTATTGCTCTGGACTAAGCCTCAACCCCAGGCCAAACTTGAACAGTTAGCTCCGGTAAAGGTAGCTCTAGTCGAGGTGGAAAAACGTCTCGTACATCCGCGGGAAATCATTACCGGTCGCTTGCAACCGATTAAGACCGCGCAAGTACGGTTTGAAGTATCCGGTAATGTTATTGCACGTAATGTAGAACCTGGCAATGTTGTGAATACCAACTCAGTGCTAATAAAACTTGATGCCTTTGATTACCGAGACCAGCTGCAACAAATGGCAGCAGAGTTAACGATAGAACGCAAAGGGGTGGGTCGGGATAAAGAGTTATTGAAACTGGCACAAAATAATTTACAACTGCAGCAACAGGAAGAGCAACGCTTGCAAAGCCTGGTGGCGCGCAACCTAATTGCTCAGTCTCAACTTGATAGTACCCGGCAACGGGTATTTGATTTGCAAGCGGAAGTTGCCCGTCTTGAGTATTCTGTAGCAACAAGTAATGCGCGCGTACAAATGAAAAAAGCGCAACATGATCTAGCTAAACGAAATCTCACCAGGACAACCCTGAAAGCACCGTTTGATGGAGTTGTTAATGAAGTATTTGTGGATGAGGGAGATTACGTTAACACTAACGATGTTGCAATAATATTAGCTGATGTCAGTCAATTTGATGTGCAACTAGATGTTAGAGGCGAGGTAATTACAGGGCTGGAATTAAACCAGCAAGTCGCAGTAAAAGTTAATGGAAAAGAATTACTAGGTAATGTTGTTGCACTACAGCTTGATCCAGATGTTAATACTAATACTCATCAAGTCAGGGTGAGAATTTCAAGTGACAATATACAATCAGGCATGTTAGCAACAGTATATATGCCATTAGCAGCGCAAGCTGAGTCTCTATTGGTTCCTATTTCTGCAGTATTAAATCAGTTTGGTAGTTCTTATGTGTATACCATTGACAATAACATTATTCATAAAACTCCTATACAACTTGGCCGCCGTATTAGTAATGAGGTGGTGGTGTCAGCTGGGTTGGATGTTGGGCAAATGATTGTCGCGCGTGATGTTAATTCCTTAGTTGACCAACAACAAGTTACGACTGAATAAAAAGCATTATGGGTATTGTTCAGTTTTCTATCCGCAATTCGTTAATTGTTAATTTATTGTTGCTAGTTATTATTATTGCTGGTGTATTGTCGTGGCGAAGTATGCCACAAGAAATGTTTCCCATTGTTGACTTGGATTTGGTGCGAATTGTTACAGAATATGAGGGTGCGCCACCTGAAGAAGTAGAAAAGCAAGTAACAATTTTAATTGAGGAAGAAATTGAAACCTTGCCGGATGTAGATGTAGTTACTTCTGAGAGCTCAGAAGGCTTGTCTAAGATTGAAATAAAGTTAAAAACAGATGTGGATGTAGATGATTTCTTGAGGGAAGTGCGCTCAGTCGTCGACTCCATTGATGATTTTCCTGCACAAGCAGAAACGCCGGAAATTAGCCGTTTAAAAACACGCTTCCCAGTGATTAGTGTCACCTTGTATGGTGATACTGGCTTGGGCATTTTGTATGAAACTGCCGAAGATGTAAGGAGAGAATTGCTGGGTTTGCCTGGAGTGGCTAGTGTCGGTATTGCTGGCGACCGAGAGTGGGAGTTGTGGGTCATCGTGGATCCGCATGAAATGGCGGCACGCAATGTTTCGCTTGCAGAAGTTCAAAATACACTCACTCAAAACCTACAAGATTTACCAGGAGGATCTTTACAGGCAGCGGAAGGAGATATTCTATTGCGCGGTATGGGTGTAGCGCCCAATGCGGATGCAGTTAGTAGGTTAGTGCTGCGCGGGAATACTGGGGGAGGCCAACTAACACTGTCTGAAATTGCTGAAGTAGATCTGCGTTTAGAAGAAGCCAAAACTATTGGCCGTTTTAATGGCGAACCCTCGGTGAATATAACTGTGACTAAAACCGCGCGTGCTTCAACTATTGATGTTGCAGATGCTGTCAAAAACTACACGGCTGATTTGCAAAACAGTTTGCCAACAGGGATGAAAGTAGGTTTGTTTAGTGATTTATCTGTTTATGTAAAAAATCGTCTAGAAACGGTTATGTCATCGGGTATTGTTGGCCTGGTACTAGTATTAATATCCTTGTATGTATTTTTAAATTTCCGCGTGGCATTTATCACGGCATTGGGGATACCGGTTTCATTTTTAGTTGCCATTATCCTCATCCATTATCTTGGTTTTACAATTAATATGATCTCTCTGTTTGCGTTCCTAATTGCTTTGGGAATGATTGTTGATGATGCCATTATTGTGACTGAGAATGTTTACCGACATATGGAAGCCGGTGTTGAGCGCGAACGGGCCGCACTTATTGGCGCAAAAGAAGTGTTTTGGCCGGTAGTTGCATCGACTTGTACAACAGTTGCAGCATTCATGCCCATGTTTGGCGTCAGTGGCACTTTGGGTAAATTTATAGAAGTGATTCCTGTGGTAGTAAGTGCGGCTTTGATTGGTTCTCTAATAGAGGCATTTCTAATATTGCCTGCGCATTCAGCTGAACTTCTGCGTATTGACAAAAAACAGCGTAAAGAAAATTTGTTTTGGAAGAAAGCATTAGAAAAATATTTATCATTGTTGCGCTGGGCTCTGCATAATCGCTATGTGGTATCAGCTATAACAATTGGTGTTTTAACTATTATTTTGACTTATGCGCAAACGCGACTACCTTATAATCAATTTGGCAATGTCGAAATTGGACAATTTTTAATTAATGTGGAGGCGCCAAATACCTATAGTGTCGAAGATTCTACTCAACTTGCCAGGCAGATCGAGGAAAAAATCAATACTGTGATTGAGCAAGATGAATTGAAAAGTATGCTGACGAATGTTGGTGTGATACTAATCGATTTTAACCGCCTAAAAATGGGCAGCCACTATGTGCAATTTATTATTGACTTGGAAAAGCCTGCACCAAAAACGATTATTGAAAAATATATTTCGCCTGTGGTGAACCTTAAGTTTCGTAATGAAGGAACGCGTACACGTAATACAGAAGACATTATTGACGCAATTCGATCTGAAATTGAGTCCATTACAGGTATACAACGGTTTTCAATTTTGCGCCCTCAAGGTGGGCCTTCCGGTTCTGATATCGAAGTCGGTGTAGTGGGTGAGAATATTAATGAACTTTTAGAAGACTCAGGAAAGATAAGCAATTTCTTAAAACGTTTGCCAGGTGTCAGAGATGTTCGACAAGACCTGGAACCGGGTAAGCTTGAGTATCAATATACGCTCAATGAACGGGGTCGTAACTTGGGTCTTACCCAAGCAGAATTATCTAATGCTGTGCGCACCGGTTTCGTGGGTTTGGAAGTGACACATGTTAATTGGGTAGAGGATAGATACCCAGTGCGTGTCATATATCCCGATAGTTTGCGCAAAAACAGTAGCAGCTTGGCAAATCTGCCAATTACATTACCTGAAGGGCGCACAGTTTATCTTGGAGAAGTAGCTGATATTACATTGGGTCGTGGTTTAGGCACCATATTGCGTAGGGATGCGCAACGTCTTGCAGTGGTGACGGCAGAGGTTAATTTAGATACCACTACGCCTTTGGAAGTAAATGATTTGATTGCGCTTGAATTTGCCGAGTTGATGGATAGAGAATCAGGTAATCAGCTATTGTTTTTAGGCGAGAAAAAAGAAGCTAACGATTCGTTTAACGATATGTTTAATGTGTTAATTATTTCTTTAGCGATTATATTTTTTATTTTAGCTGCTTTATTTAAATCATTGTTAGACCCATTTGTAATTATGCTCGCTATACCGTTTGCTATTGTTGGCGTGATTATAGGGCATATGATTTTTGACTATAATTTACAATTCCTATCCATGATTGGTTTTCTAGCATTAACCGGTATTGTAGTGAATGATTCATTAATCCTGGTCGATTTTGCTAAAAAACGCCGCGCGCAGGGGCTAGATTGTTTAGACGCAGTAGTTGATGCGGGCAGAGTAAGAATTCGACCTATTTTATTAACCACTATCACCACATTTCTTGGTATTTCGCCATTAATCTTTTTTGCGAGCGGACAAACTGCATTTTTATCTCCAATGGCAGTGAGCCTCGGTTTTGGTTTAATATTTGCCACTATGTTAATTTTAGTTGTGGTGCCGTGTTTCTACATGGTGTTAGACGATCTTCGTCGTACTACTTATGAGCGGATTATTAATCGCAACCGCGAACTTACTAACTAAATCTTTTAATTATTAACTAAACTGCTACTATTGCCTGGCGAAAACCACTGGGCTTAATCATGAAACTTTCAGCTAAAGAATTTAAATCTTTACCAAATAAGGCTATTACTTTATTGGGAATGTCTGGTGTGGGTAAGACAACCCTGGCTAACAAATTAGATAGAGCGCAATGGTTTCATTATTCTGGAGATTATCGAATTGGCACTAAATATTTAGAAGAGCCTATACTAGATAATATCAAAGCTAAGGCAATGAAAATTGATTTCCTTGCCGACTTGTTGCGCACTGATTCTATTTATATTTGCAGTAATATTACAGTCAATAATTTAGAGCCTGTATCTACATTCCTAGGCAAAGTTGGCAATGAAGAGTTGGGTGGTTTGGAATTGCAGGAATTTAAGCGGCGACAATTTTTGCATCGTCAAGCTGAAATATATGCCATGCTGGATGTGCCGGAATTTATTGGCAAAGCAAAAAATATTTATGGCTACCCTAACTTTCTAAATGATGCCGGCGGTAGTTTATGTGAACTCTGTGAACCTGAAGTATATGAAGTATTATCAGAGCATACTTTGATTTTATATATTCGTGCAGATGATGAGCATGAACAGACATTATGTGAGCGTGCAGTATCACACCCCAAGCCACTTTATTTTCAAGAGGAATTTTTGGATAAACATTTGGCCGTATTTTTAGAAGAAAAAAATATTTCTTCGATTAATGAGGTTGTGCCGGATGAATTTGGTAGCTGGGTATTCCCAAAGTTGTTGGAGCATCGTAAACCATTGTATGAGTCTATTGCTGACCAGTATGGTTATACAGTGAGCCTCCATGACATACAAAAAGTACGAGATGAAAAAGATTTCATCGATTTAATAGCGCAAGCAATAAAGAATAATTAATCTTGTAAATTTAGTTTTGCCTCTTGTTCAACATAATAATCTGCCCAGCATCGAACGCGTTCGTCTAGAAGGTGTTGAGGTACGCTCGCCTGATGATTTAAATACAGCATTGCCAGATATTAAAATTGGCTTCTTAAATATGATGCCTGATGCCGCGATTACTGCAACTGAACGGCAATTTTTGCGTTTAGTAGGTTCAAACAACAATGTTAATTGTTATTTTTATCCGCTTAGTATCAAGGGGGTCGAGCGATCTGCAGATGCACAAGCGTATATTGATCAATACTATATCGACTACACGACTCTAAAGAGCCTGGGCATTAATGCTTTAATTATTACCGGTGCCAATGTATCTCAACCATTATTGCAGAATGAACTATTCTGGCCCGAATTGATAGAAGTCCTTGCCTGGGCAAAAAATAATGTGCGTTCTACTTTGTGCTCCTGCCTGGCGACGCATGCTGCAGTGAAAGTATTCTACGATATTGATCGTCAGCATCTGGGGGATAAATGCTGGGGAGTATTTGAGCATCAGGTGTTCAACAAGCAACACTCCCTGGTTCAGGATGTAGAACCACATTTGCATATGTGTCATTCACGCTTTAATGATATACCTCGTTCGCTGTTTGAAAAGCATAACGTCGATGTGTTGATCGGTAGTGAGCAAGTAGGCGTTCAGCTTGCTGCAGAAAAAGATATTCGGATTGTTTATTTTCAAGGGCACCCGGAATATGACGATATTAGTTTGCTAAAAGAATATAAAAGAGAAATTATGCGCTATATTACGGGTGAACTGGATGCGTATCCTCCAGTGCCACAGAATTATTTTAATCAGCAGGCAATGCAACTAGTCACTGATTACCAAATATGTGTAGAGCAAGCTAGTGATAAACAGGCAATGCTTGAGTTGTTTCCAGAAAATGATTTAAAGAAGTCTGTTAGCCATCCGTGGAAGAAATCGGCCAATGTGATTTTTGCTAACTGGATAAATTTTGTAGCCAGTTGACTGGTTTAGTACTTTTGGCAGTTCCTATAAATAAAGCTATCGCAGACACAAACAACCATAAGCCACTTGGAATAGGTACTGGGCTGACGTTGTTAAAATTAAATGAGCCTGCACTGCCGGGCGTGCCAATATCACCTGAGCCGTAAACTGTATCTTGGGTCAATTGATAATCAATACTGCTTGGGGTGATGGTTTGTTGTACTAATTCTGCGCTTACACCAGCCATACCAAAGGGTAAGCCCGAATAATCCAGTCTTACTATTGGCATGCCCGCATTGGATAAAATGATTTGATCGCTAGAGTTGCCAAGTGTGAAATTGGTATAGATGTAATCAGCAACAAAACCACCGTTATTACCAGTATCACCATTTCTGCCTAAAACCAAGTAGTCTCCAGGGTTGATAAACAAACTTCCGCCATTGTTTATTTCATGTAGATTGCTGCCTGCATCACTAATAGTGATTCCGTTAATATCAATGGGGTCAGCACTAGCGTTGAATAGTTCAAACCACTCTCCATTAGCATCACTTACTTGAAATGGGTTGGCCATTACCTCGCTGATTAACAATTCTCCAGGTTGGATGGTGGAGGCATGAGTGTAGGGAGATAAGCACAATAACCAAGTAAGTGCTATAAATTTAAAATCTAAGCGCATAATCTTCTATCCAGTAATTTACAATGGAATAGAAGATTAATTGCCTAGAACGAATTATCCAATGATACTTGTGCGGTCCCGCACACTGTGCTTTTAGTATCTTAATAAGAATATATTTTTAAAATAACAACGCATGCTTGGTTTTTAATAAGAGTAACCAGTTGCATAAAGCTGATGTAAACGTGTTTGGCTGTAACGCTCTAGTAGAGGGGTTTTACCAGCCTCAATTTTGCTTATCCATTTATGGATTTGCTGATTGTTTTTCCATATTGCATCTATTTTTACAAGATACTGTATTACTTCATCGCGTTTGCCTTCTTTGAGTAAGTGTCTGGCTAAATCAAACTCAGGTCCAAATGTTTCCAGTTGCATAGATCCAGGGGTTTCACTGGCATGTTGTAAATACATAACTGCATTATCAATATCTTTTTTCTTAAGACTAATCAAACCTAGGTAGCGGTTAGCATCATGTATGGCATTACCATGATTCCAGTTGCAGTGATAGGCTGTAGCCAAATTAAGATATTGTTTGGCGTGCTTGCTGGCCTTGTTCAAATTGCCTTTATGATATTCTTTTTCAAGTAATGCAGGCAGTCGATAAAAGTGGGCCAAATCTTCATTAATAAATGAGTTAGCAGGATTCCATGCAAACTCAGACTGGCTAGTGCATTTGCCACACTCAAGGTTATGTGAGCAATCATCTGCATGCACAGTTGCAGCTACAAAAATACTTAAAATAGTTAATAGACGAAACATAAGCTGGCCTCCCTGTTATAATTTTTATTTCCAGTAATAAAACTATCGGCACAATATTGATGTTGATTAGTTGTACTGAATAATTTTTTGCTTGCTTGAGATTATTTCTATTGCTGAAGACAAATATGTGGTTGAGTTAACGTATTAGAGTAATTCGACAGTTCGTCTCCGATGAGTGGAAATATTTGGAATTTAATATTAAGCTTTATTTCGTTTTTGTAATATTTTATATGTAACTTATGGTTTGTTTTAGCACGCGTGAGAAAGTGTTTTTTTGTTTGTCGAAAGCAGCGTTAGCTTTTATTTTTCTGGCTTGGTCTATAAATACTGTACAGGCAGAAGGGTTTGATTTTTATGCGCATGTTAATAAATATGTTAAGTGTGAAGCTGTACAAAATGTTATGGCAAATATTTCCAGTGAGTCAGAGCAGGAGTTTTATCAACATGAGCTACATCATGCATCTCTAGATTCGAGGATTGTTGCATTAGAATTTGCTAGGGCGGGAAAATATGAAGAAGGCTTGGTCGATGAGCTTTACAACACGTATTTGGATGAATATCGAAAGCAACTTAAAGAAAGTAAAGACGTAGATAAATTTGTTGCGGCATTGCACCCATATGTAAAAGAGTGCCGGCGTCTAAATGCCATGCAATCAGATGTGATTGCGCGCAAAAAGCAACAGCGTCTTAAACAGGGTGACAACTATATAAAATAAAACAAATTGGCTTTGATAATGACATTAACATTACCGAGGGTAAAGCCGAATGGTGTTACCTATCGCAGTAGAAAGCTGAATAGTATTTAATCCAGCAACCTAAAATGCATTAACTCATTTCAAGTTGCCGGTTTAAAATTAGTAACAAGCCGATTTTTATAATGACTATTTAATTACGATTTATAAAAGTGGGGCAATGACTAAACTCACAATTGCCATAACATTAATTAAAATATTCATTGATGGCCCTGAGGTATCTTTAAATGGATCGCCTACGGTGTCACCCACAACTACAGCTTTGTGAACATCAGACCCTTTGCCGCCCAGGTTCCCTTTCTCGACATGTTTTTTTGCATTGTCCCAAGCGCCACCGGCATTAGCCATCATAAGTGCAAGCAGTACACAGCCTAATAATGCGCCGCCTAACATGCCACCTAGAGTCTGTGGGCCTAAACCAAAGCCAACTACAACGGGTGCAATAACGGCAAGTAATCCTGGCAACACCATTTTTTTCAATGCAGCAGTAGTCGCGATATCTACACAACGCACAGTGTCAGGTTTAGCCGTGCCTTCAAGTAAGCCGGGGATTTCTTTAAACTGACGGCGAATTTCTTTAATCATATCGAATGCGGCATCACCGACTGCCGTCATGGTTAGTGAAGCAACTAAAAATGGGAATACACCACCTATAAATAAACCTATCAATACCATTGGATTACTTAAATCAAGATTCACCTCACCACTGCCATGGCTGCTGATTTCACTAATGAACGCAGTAATAATGGCGAGTGCTGCCAATGCTGCGGCACCAATTGCAAAGCCTTTTCCAATTGCCGCAGTTGTGTTGCCTACTTCATCTAGGCTGTCGGTTATTTCCCGTGTGGCTTCACCCATTTCAGACATTTCGGCAATGCCTCCAGCA
>JANQKJ010000153.1 GCA_028281205.1 Gammaproteobacteria bacterium | reverse complement strand
TATCTTCACTGGACTGCGTCATGCTTAAAATAAAGACACCAAATGCGTCGCGATCGATTTTCTCTTGTAATGTGCGTATTAAACGCATCAACTCAAGCGTGGCTTGGCTCATATCAGAAAGCGAACTAAACTGCGGCAGCCGATCTAGTGGCTCCTTTAATTTTTCTAATAGCCAATCACGCCACTGTTTGCTTTCTTTTGCTGGCGGCTCCTGATCTAAACCATTTTGTATTTTCCAAATGTCCTGTAGTGCTTGTGTTGTGACAGTTGAGTTTTGACGTAGGTCCAGGTTAGTTGTGTGAAAACCAAAGGCTTCGATGCCGTGACGAAAAGGACGAATATAATTCATACATAATGATTCACACTTTGCTGCAATTAGCCCATCTTCAATTACACGTAAGTCATACGCAACCTCGCTAGCAGAAGCATAAGCTATACTTTGTTTGCTGTCGGTAGACAATTGGTAAAGATTGGCTGTAAGACGCTTTACTATGCAATAAATGATTTGTCTAAATACTTCACCTGGGTTGCGTGACTTAATGTTGTCAGCTTCTCCGCTTCTTTCCAAGATGCTATTTAGTTGATCATAAAAATGTTCGGGCAACTCTACTGAGTGATTAGCAATACTTAAATATGAGCCTAGCTGTTTTAGTTGAGCAAGGTAATGTTGCAGAGTAGCTTTGGCAGAGTGTTTAACAGCATGTTCAGTGACTTCAGTGGTTACAAATGGATTGCCGTCGCGGTCACCTCCGATCCATGAGCCAAATTGGAAGAATGCAGGAATATCAAATTCGTGGTCTGGATAATATATTTTTAATACACGTTCAAGTTCGGAATAAAGTTCAGTAACACCTTCGTATAGTGACTCTTTAAAGAAGTGCATTCCCCAAGAGACTTCTTGCTGTACGGTAGGTTTTTCAAGGCGGATTTCGCCAGTTAACCAAAGCAAGTCAATTTCATCGCGAACTTTTTGCTTAAGCATGTCGCGTTCGCGCGGTGTACAGCGATCTTTCTCAAGCTGTTTGAGCAACATATAGATCCGGTGATGAATCTCTAGCACAGTGACACGTTTTGCTTCCGTAGGGTGTGCCGTAATAGTTGGAAATATAGATGAATGCTCAAAAACATTCTGTAGCTGGTCAGCGCTGACACCTTCATTTGCGGCTTGGGCAATAACTTGTGCAAATGTGCCAGGCACTTGGTCATGACCAATTTCTGTTTCGATTAAGCGTAGTCGTTTTTCATTAACATGTTGTTCAAGAGTAGAAAGTAATTGAAACCAGATGCCATAAGCTTGTAACGAATAGGTAAGCAATGTTTCGCTTGAGTGACGTAACTCCTGCTTGCCAAGAATAATGTCTTCAATTTCAGGACTGCGTTTGCGAATAACATCCAGCAAACTATTAAATAATAATTCTGATACTTCACCTTCGTATTTTGATACGCGATCAGAAATTGATGCGCTACTGGATAGCGATACATACT
Organism: Gammaproteobacteria bacterium; assembly: GCA_028281205.1. Classification (GTDB taxonomy): domain Bacteria; phylum Pseudomonadota; class Gammaproteobacteria; order UBA4575; family UBA4575; genus UBA1858. The sequence continues at coordinate 3,510 of JANQKJ010000153.1, read as the reverse complement.
GAGTCCAGTTTGATAAGAACGATTTGATCGAGAGAGATTTTTTCTTAGTAGTTTTAGCAGTCTTGGCGGTCTTATTAGTAGTCATAATGTTATTTAGCCTGTATACGTACAAAAGGAGGCTAGCAGCCTCCTTTTACTGAGTTGTCAATCAATACTCTACTCACTTTACGTGATGCAATGACTGTTCATGACGATAATATATTGGTTGATTATACCAACTTATCGCGCGGTATTTCTCCAGCAAAAAATGCTTTTAAGTTCGCTAATACTCGTTCACCCATAGCGATACGTGTTTCTACTGATGCACTACCAAGGTGCGGGAGTAATACTGCATTTTCACAATCAAGGAATCCTGGATCTAATTTAGGCTCGCCTTCAAACACATCTAATCCGGCACCAGCGATAGTGCCATTTTTTAGTGCTTTAATGAGTGCTTGATTATCAATGACATCGCCTCTTGCAGAGTTCACAAGCACTGCATGTTTTTGCATCATGCCGATACGTTCATCATTAAGTAAGTGGTATGTGTCTTTTCCGCCTGGACAGTGTAATGAAACAAAGTCGGCATTTTGTAACACTTCTTCAATGCTCATTTGAGTGGCGCCAAATTTGTTAATTACTTCCTGCGGTGGCGGATATGGATCACTGAAAATAACTTTCATACCAAATCCAAAATGTGCACGTTGAGCCATTGCTTGTGCGATACGACCAAAACCAATACAGCCCAATGTTTTTCCTGTGACTTTAGTCGCCATCATGTGAGTAGGGCGCCAACCGGTCCATTCTCCAGCACGTAAATGGCGTTCACCCTCAGTGATTCTGCGCGCTGCCGCAAGCAATAAACCCATCGCAATATCCGCAGTGCAGTCGGTCAACACTTCAGGCGTGTTAGTGACAGTTAAGTTACGAGCTTTAGCTGCGTCTAAATCAATATGGTTAAAACCAACGCCATAGCTAGCAATGATTTTTGCTGAAATGTCTGGAGTACCAAGTACGTCAGCATTTACGGGATCGGTAACTGTAGGACAAAATGCATCACAATTATTTAGTGCTGCTTTCATCTCATCAGCTGTCATAGCTACATCATTTTCATTTAGCTGGACGTCGTACAGCTCTTTAAGTTGTGCTTCGACAGGTTCGGGCCATTTGCGGGTAACAATTACTTTAGGTTTACTCATCAAGGTTCTCCCTGAGGGGTTAAATTTTTATAGTTCTTTAAGCACTTTTTCCATAGTAATGCCTAAATCAGAAGGGTTAGGTGCTACGGTGACACCTGCTTCCTCTAATAAAGCCACTTTTTCAGCAGCACTTTCACCAACTCCAGAAACAATGGCACCAGCGTGACCCATACGACGACCTTTAGGTGCGGTTAAGCCTGCGATGTATGCCACCAATGGCTTGGTCATGTGATTTTTGAAATATTCCGCTGCTTCAGCTTCTTGCGGACCACCAATTTCACCAATCATCATGACTGCTTTAGTGTCAGGGTCATTTTCAAAGTGCTCAAGAATGTCACGGTGTGAACTACCGTTAATTGGATCACCACCAATACCAACACTGGTGGTAATGCCGATACCTAAAGCTTTCATTTGCGATGCGGCTTCGTAGCCTAATGTGCCAGAACGACCTACCACGCCTACATTACCTTCCATATAAATGTGGCCAGGCATAATGCCTAGCATGGCTTTTCCTGGGCTGATAGTTCCAGCACAGTTAGGCCCAGTGAGTACCATGCGATTTTCTTTTTTATAGCGGTACATATAGCGCTTAACTTTCATCATGTCTTGGGCAGGGATACCGTCAGAAATTGCTACACAGTATTTAATACCTGCGTCGGCTGCTTCCATGATTGAGTCAGCAGCATAAGCGGCTGGCACGAAAATAATACTTGCTTCTGCACCGACTTCTTTTACGGCTTCTTTCACCGTGTTGAATACGGGCTTACCAAGGTGTTCTTTGCCGCCTTTACCGGGCGTCACACCGCCAACGAGATTAGTACCATATTCCATCATTTCTTCCGCATGGAAAGTACCAATTTTTCCGGTGAATCCTTGTACGATTACCTTAGTAGTTTCGTTAAGTAATACAGTCATTGTTCAATCTCCCTATGCGCCAACGGCTTTATTACGAGCTTCAACCGCTTTTTCAGCAGCTTCTGCCAGTGTGTGAGCATTAATAATCGGTAATCCACTATCGGCAAGAATCTTTTGGCCTTGCTCAACATTGGTACCAGAAAGTCGGACGACTAGGGGAACTTGAACATCAAGTTGTTTGAATGCTTGTACAATGCCTTCAGCAATCCAGTCACAGCGGTTAATGCCGGCAAAAATATTGACTAGGAAAGCTTTCACGCCTTCATCTGCAAGGACCAGCTCAAAAGCTTTGGCGACTCGTTCAGGGGATGCGCCACCACCTATATCTAGGAAGTTGGCAGGTTCACCACCTTTATGTTTGATCATATCGAGCGATGCCATGGCAAGACCGGCACCATTGATCATACAACCAATATCACCATCCAGCCCAACATAGCTTAAGCCATAGTCTGATGCTGCTGTCTCGCGTGGATCTTCTTGGGATTTGTCACGTAACTCAGCAATCTGTGGCCGACGGAACAGGGCATTTCCATCAAATCCCATTTTTGCATCAAGTGCACGAATATGCCCACCTTTTGTTACAACCAGTGGGTTGATTTCAACCATAGTGGCATCGAGTTCAGTAAAAGAACGATAAGCACCTTTTAAAGTTTTAACTGCTTGTGAGATTAGCGATGGATCAAGGCCTAACTCAAAAGCAATTTCACGTGCTTGGAAGTCTGTCAAACCGACTTGAGGTTCGATTTCAGTACGGATGATTGCTTCAGGATTGGTTGCAGCAACTTCTTCGATATCCATGCCACCTTGTGATGAGGCAACAATGGCAACGCGTTGTTTAACGCGGTCAAGGACTAGTGCGACGTATAGTTCTTTTTCAATCTCTGTGCCTTCTTCTATATATAGGCGATATACCACTTTACCTTGAGGGCCAGTTTGGTGAGTGACAAGAGTTTTCCCTAATAACTCAGTAGCTACTGACAACACTTCTTCCTCAGAAGTACACAATTTCACTCCACCAGCTTTGCCGCGTGCACCTGAGTGAATTTGGGCTTTTACCACCCATTTATTTCCACCAATTTCTTTGGCACGATAGACAGCCTGCTCGGGGCTGTAAGCTAATCCACCAGGGGCAATACTGACACCAAATTTGGATAATAGCTCTTTTGCTTGATACTCGTGGATGTCCACAGCATCTCCCTCCCATGTTAAAAATTAAAAAGAAAATTGCGCACGCAGACATACGTCTGCGTGCGAGTAAATTGTTTACTCCATCTATTTACGTACGTTGGATTAGAAAAACGTAAAAAAGCTATGGTTATTATTTTTATATCACTATTTTAGGGGTACCTTGCACTTTAGTGCAAGGTACATGAGGAGATATGTGGTTAAGATTTGCTCTTTGCAGCGATTGCTTCAG
>JANQKJ010000139.1 GCA_028281205.1 Gammaproteobacteria bacterium | reverse complement strand
GGAACAAATTCGAGAAAATATGAGAGATCTTCAAGACACGATTAACGACCATGGAATGGGGCCAGAGCCTGGTGAAGCTGATAATAGCAAAGACTCTATTCAACCTACACCTTCAAGTTTTCCTGACTGGAATAGTCCTTTACCTGTAGATAAAGAGACCAAGAGAAAGTTTTGTGAATTGAATCCACACGCACCTAATTGTCAGCCACAATGTGACTAGTTATTTTTTATTTATATACTAAGAGATTATTTGATTTGAACTATAGATTAAGTAAACATTACAAGAGGCTAGATAGGCTCGCATTCAAGCCATTAATTGTGTTTGTTGCATTAATCGTGTTGATTACATCCTCGCTTTTATTTATTTTTTATTATGACTATATTCCCAATATTGTTAGCATGTTACAAGAGTCGATTTCGGTTGAGGATTTAAGTTTTATCAAAATGCTATTGAATAAAATAATTCTATATTTGGGAGTATCTATATATATTCTTATGTTAATTGTAGTACTGCTTTTATATATGATTTGGAATGTAAAAAAGTTGTTATCAGAATTGAGTTAACAAATGATATAGACCATGTTTTATTGTCTAATTCGCTAATATAAAATCAATGCAGTCTGATATTATTGATTCCTTGTTTTGTTACACTAATAAAATGAAAATCATATCAATAATAATTACAGTTTGTGTTTTAAACTTTATGGCATGTGTAAATAGCATGGACTGTGAGTATCGAGTGGTTGATATGGATGCTAATCTTAATAATTATTTGATTAATGAACTTGATAAAACCGATTTCAAATTTAATGTAAATGAAAAAAATAATCTTTGTATAGAACTAGGTAATAGGGAAGAAGAGTTCTTCATGTTTATGGATAAATTTTTTGATAGATATATTCCTAGGTCACGAAGCGTATCGGCTGACCCAATATTGATGCAAAAGTATAAAAAACAATTTAATAAAAATGATTTAATCTTTGAAGAATTCACTATAGATGGTAAGTTGTTTTATGTGTGGGAAGTGAATGTTGCCCCTCTCGCTGAAGGAATATTAACTAAAGAGAATAATAAATATTTTTCTACCAAGTGAATTAGTAATCTAAAGATGATAGTTTTCCAGATATTATTCTTGTCGATGGGCCGCTATTTTGATGCAAGAAGAAATTGAAAATTTAAAGCAAGAATTTTTTGAAAATGAAGAAATTAAGATCACCTTATCTCATGAAGAAGGAGATTTTCTTTTAAGGTTGATCGCTGCTGGTAATGCGTTGAAGGAAAGAAGAAATACTCCAATAAAATGGCTTATTTATAAATATAATAAGTGGAAGTGGTCTAGACTTTTTCAGAGGAGCTTTGATGATTTTGTAAAAGCAAATGAGATATTTAGATTTTATATGCTGTTTAGAGGGAATAAGGCGCTTACAGTTTATTATCACAGGAGCGAAAAAGAGTCTCAATTTAAAATAGTTAAGAAAGGGAAACCGCAGTTAAGAGTTGTAGAGAGAGTAAATAGTGATAATTAGCTATATTCAGTATTAGGTTAAGAGAATAGCGGATCAATAGAGTTAGACTCCATTAATTTAAACTTAAACAAATGAATCAAATGGCCAGATTTCTACTAAGTCACCTTTGGAAATACCGCTACTTTCTATGGGAAGATAAATAAAACAATTTGCGTCAGACATAGATCTTAATATGCCAGAGCCTTGCATGCCTGTTTTAGAGACTTCGTATTGACCTTGCTCATTAATATGAAACACACCGCGTTGGTATTCTACACGGCCGGGACGTTTTCTTAAGTCAGTATTTGAAATTGCTTGAATTTGAATGCGGGGCTTGGGTGTGCAGCCCATCATTTTTTCAATTGCAGCTTGCACAAATATATAAAATGTCACCATGACAGATACCGGGTTACCGGGTAAGCCAAAAAAGTAAGCGTCATTGATTTTCCCGAAAGCGAGTGGGCGGCCGGGTTTCATAGCAACTTTCCAAAAGTTTACTTCACCGAGTTTTTCCAATGTTTCTTTTACAAAGTCTGCGTCACCAACAGATACGCCACCTGAAGTAATCACAATATCTGTATTTTCTGAAGCTTGTTTGAAAGCACTTTCTACTGCTTCTGGTGTGTCGCGTATTACGCCAAGGTCATTAATATCAACACCCAGGCGTGTCAGCATGCTCCACAAGGTATAGCGATTACTATCGTAGATCTGGCCCTGTTTTAATTCAGTACCTATTGATACGAGTTCATCACCAGTAGAAAAAAATGCCACTTTAGGTTTTCGATAAACGTTAACTTCTGCAATGCCTAATGAAGCAATTAAACCGATATCTGAAGGGTGAAAATATTTTCCAGGTTTAAATACACAATCGCCTTGCGCAATGTCTTCACCTGCTTGGCGCACGTTTTGGTGAGCCTTTTGTTTTGTATCAATAGTGACATTGTCGTCATTGACTTCTACATGTTCTTGCATCACAACAGTATCTGTACTATCTGGCATAACAGCACCTGTCATGATACGCACACATTCTCCTTGGTTTACAGTGCCATCAAATGGTCTTCCTGCCCAGGCAGTACCAATAAGTTTTAAGGTTTTAGTATCAGTCGACGGAATATCTTTACTGTGAATAGCGTAGCCATCCATTGCGGAATTGGTATGACTGGGAACATTAATTGTCGAATGAATTTCTTCAGCTAACACACGGTGCAAAGCATTACGGATAGGGACTGTTTCTGTTTCAGTAATTGCATTGATATTGTGCAATATATGTTGTTGGGCAATTTGTGCGTCCATAGATGATGGGTCGTAATCATCCATGCAACTCGGGTCATATTTAATGTCTTTAGATTGGTTACTGTCTGCCATAGCGTTGAATATGCTGCTTAGTCTGCTGTGTTAATACATTAAAGTGTATGCTATTGATAAGCATCGTAGAATATATATGAATGAATAAGCAAATTCCTATGCATAAATTATTTGTTGTTATTTTCATGCTTGCTCAAATAACTACCGCATACAGCAGTGAATGGGTGGTGCGTGATGCGGAAATAATGGGCACTACAATCCACACTGAAGTCTGGCATCAGGATGAACGCATTGCTCAACAAGTCGCAGACTTGGTGATTCAGACCATGCATGAAGTCAATCAAAGCATGAGCCCTTATATTGAAACCAGTGAATTATCATTGGTAAATAAGAACGCAGCTACTGAGGTATTGCCGGTTACAGATGAATTGTACGCTGTGATTGACCACGCACTACATTATTCGCAGATGACTAATGGTGCGTTTGATGTCACTTTTGCCAGTGTGGGGTATTTGTATGATTACCGTAATGCCGTACGTCCAACTAAGTCTGATATTCAGCAGCAGTTACAAGGTGTTAACTATAAGCATATTGTTCTTGATGCCAATCGCAAAACTATTCATTTTAAACAGCCACAAGTACGAATTGATCTCGGCGGAATTGCCAAGGGCTATGCGGTCGATTTAGCTATCACTCGTGCACAAGAGCATGGTGTGGAACGGATTTTTGTTTCGGCTGGAGGCGACACACGTATTCTTGGTGATCGGGAGGGTCGCCCGTGGGTGATTGGCATACGTCACCCTCTTAATAGAGAGAAGGTGATTGCCAAGATACCTCTGGTCAATGAAGCACTATCGACTTCGGGTGATTATGAGCGCTATTTCGACGAAGATGGCGTAAGATACCATCATATTATTGACCCAAAGACAGGAGATTCTGCACGTAAAGTGCACAGTGTGACTATTTTAGGCCCCACGGCTATGGATACGGATGCACTCTCAACGAGTGTATTTGTTCTGGGTGCTCGTGAAGGGTTGAAACTACTGGAATCCCTCGAAGCTATTGAGGGAATTATTGTCGATAATGAAGCTAACTTGCTCTTTTCCAGTGGGTTGCAAAATATTGAATAGCATCACAGAAATATTATCTATCTATACTGTTTTTATTGAAGTTTTTCACAAAATTAAATTTGCTCCATCCATCTGAAGGCGTTTGCCGTTTATCAACATCGACCACTTCACATCTTTAGTCTCAACAATAATCGCCAGCATAAATAACTAGATTCTGTTCACGTAAACAGAGTTTTCGGAGAAGTCGGTCATGTCGGTTAAATGGACTAGAAGCTTGCAAGCATGTGTGTGGGCAATTTTTGGGGCAACCAGCATCACAACAATAACAGGTTGTGGTGGTGGCTCTGGTGATGAAGATGGCGTCATTATTAATGGTGATTTCCCTATCATTTATGCACAACGCAACACAGAAGCATTAGGTAACCCTACTGACGGTGTGCGTTTTTCACCAGGTGGTGACTTATACATGAAAAATGTATCAGCACCGTTATCAGAATCGACAAATCTAACGTCTTCTTATACACAAGGGCTTGGCGATGTTTCTGACCCTGAAGTAAATTTTGATGCGACTAAAGTTGTGTTCGCTATGCGTGGGCCAAGCGATGCTACTTTCAACATTTGGGAGATCGATTTGACCGCAAACACCATGTCGCGTTTGATTCAAGATACTGCGACTGCAGAATTGGCCGATGATGTAGACCCTGCCTATTTACCAGATGGCCGCATTGTATTCTCTTCGAGTCGACAAAAAACAACACAACAAAAAATGCTTGAGGAAAATGTCGAGCCGTACAAATATTTGGACGAGTATGAGCGTGAAGCAACCATTGCGTTGCATGTACTTGATCCTGGAACACAAGAAATTACCCAAATTTCTTTTAACCAAAGTCATGACAGGAATGCGACAGTATTAAAAACGGGCGAGATTATGTATTCGCGTTGGGATCACTTCGCAGACAGAAATCATTTCCCGGTGTTCTTTACCAACCCAGATGGAACAAACTTATTTGTCCACTATGGTGCGTTTAGTCCAGGCAACAGTTTTTTACATCCACGCGAAATACAAGATGGTCGCGTAATGACTTCATTAATGCCTTTATCTGGTACTAATGAAGCGGGTGCAATTATGTTATTGGATGTAAAAAATTATTCTGATGCATGCGAGCCTAACCCGGGTCTTCCGCAAAATTGTAATGGTCAAACAAAAGTTCAGTTAACCAATTTGACTGTCAACTTCGATGACTCATTTTCTCCTGGCGGACGTTTTACAACACCTTATCCATTATGGGACGGAACTGATCGTGCATTAGTTTCATTCAGACCTGCGCCACCTAATCCTGAAACAATAGTTGATCCAATGACGGGTGTTGAGG
>JANQKJ010000130.1 GCA_028281205.1 Gammaproteobacteria bacterium | reverse complement strand
AGTCATGGCTACCGCCATCAATGTGCCAATGATAAAACTCCCCCGGATTAGTTCTTTGCAAACCATAACCCATATCTTTAAATGACCCATTAAAATATGGAAACTGATTGCGAAACTCGCGGATAGCCAAGCCTAAGGACTTAAAAAGCATACGATCCACATCATGCCAATGCGGCTTACCGCTCACAACTAAATCGGTTGAACGTTTAATGCTTGTGTCTTCATCAGCCATTTGTCCAATGCGCCCTTGATACTGGTCTTCCTTATGCATTTCAAAGCGGGCAATAGCATCATCACAAAATTCTTTACTTAAGGCATCTCTTTTTTCGAAGATAAAACTATTCTGTTTTACTTCATTAATAGTCGCTAATTTTGAATGACTCATAAGGAGCTATTTTCTAAATATTGTTCAATTTCAGGCTCACATGAATCATCCATATGCATTTGCAGTGCATGACGACAAACGTCGCTCCAATGCTTGTGACCTTCCTCTAGCCAATGACTCAATACTGAAAAATCATTAGTTTCATGCCAATGATTATAAGCTTGCAAAAAAGATGGGCATAATTGTTTACGTAAGGGGCTCATATTAGCCGCATAAAAATGAATTGAAGCCTGGTTATGCTGTTGAACCAATTCCGGTAAAGTAATTAAAGTATCCGCATAAAAATCTTTTGCCGCGCGTAGCAATAGATCTAAACGCGCACTTGAAACACTGACAAGAAAAGTTTTCCACCCCTTACCCAAGTGTTTGGCTGTCTCGATTTCGCCGCGTTCATGCAGAAGAATAGAATGTAACTCAACATCTGTCATGTTATCCAGTGCTGCATTCACATCTTGCTTGAAGTCATAGTAAGAGAATGCACGCCCGGCAGCATTTTCTAATTTATGCCATTGCCATTCTTGTACTTTTTCCCACAGCATGCGCCGAATCGACTCTTTACGTATAAATATTTTATTTTGCAAAGTCATTGCCGGCGGGGAACTCAGATCACGCGCGCACTCTTCAGCTGCGATCACTACTTGGTAGTCATCAAATTTTTTAGCTTCATCCAACTTGCCGAGGAAAAAATGTGGGACTGATCTTGCACCTATTCCGCCACTATAAACCAAACCATGCGGCTGCAAAGAAGCATTGATTGCATCAGTATCAAATGGGTCAAATCTCATTCCATTAATCTCTATAGGTGTAAACGATTGTTGATCTAACTCATCCCATAGCGATTCTCTTTGTGTGACCCACTCACCTACTTCTTCTTTGGAGAGAAGGTCAGTGTAAGAATAGCCCTTATCCCAGCGACAATATTCACGCATTTTCATTAGATAGATACATAAAGTGAAATTACCTGCATGTTTTGCATCAACAATATTGCAATTATGCTGCACAACTTCACAAAGAGATTCTGTAAACACGCATTACCTCTGTATAATAAAGCGTTATTAATCGTTGTTAGATATTATCCTAGCATTAAATAAAAACACAGCCATACCCATAAAACCTATAAGGATTGTAGATGGCCAGACTCAAAGCCAAATGGAACCAAAAAAATCGTGAACGCACACCCGAACAAATTGCGTCTGCAATTGGTTTTAATACTTGGTTATTGGCAGCCGAAGCATGCCTTAACCATGAAAATGAAGGCTTCGAAACTAATACTCAATCACAACGCTTAGATGTTATCAGTGAATATCTGGCTTTCGCTTTACATTTAGTTGACCGCATGACATATGGAGAACTCGAAGAGGAAGAGCGTGTACGTTTTATTAATGCACTAGGTGTCAACTTAGCTACTCTGGTTCACTCAAACCGTATAGATGCTAATGGTCCGGGCGAATACCGTACACAATTTGTTGAGTTACTTAATCAACGCATGGATGAATACTCAGAGTGTAGTTACGACAAAGACACTGGACCCGGCTTTAACTTAAAACGCATCCTAGGCAACCACGTTATGGCGGTGATGGGTGAAAAAGATAATAAATGGATTCCTGATTACGTGATAGACGTCGAAGCACCCAAGATAGTCAAAGGCATGAACCGTGTTATGGATGGCATGGGTGACTCACTAGAAGATGCAAATTATGATATGCCCCCGATTCCACAAGGAGGCACATGGGGTGAGGGTTAAACTATTACTGCTCGCTACCATATTGTTGTATTCAACCAACTGTTTTGCCAACAATCAAAATAAAAAAAATTTGCAAGACAATCATTGTGCATCTGGTTCACATAAAGAGTTATATCAATTTTTTACTGAAAAAAATTATGTCGTTATTGCTCAAGGTAAACGTATACAGGATAACGGAAACATAAAAGATTTCGCTGATGTCTTATTGTTACTCTCTCCTGACATGGCTTACTTTCATGCTCTTACTTTGTCAGGTATTAAATACGATTATTTCAAAGCGTGCATATTTAACTCCGCACGAGAAATCGATTTTCAATTCGCTTCACCTATACCTAATTTACTACAACGTAAAAACCGCGAGCATCTAGTTTTTTTAACTAAAGATGTGCCTAAAGATACACCCTGTCCAACATATAATAGCGCTTGCATACCACAATCAGAGTGGTCTTCTCTACTTCAACAAACGTTTTTATTAAGCGGCTATAGCTATTCAAGCGATACACAAAACGACCCTTATAATGAGTTAGTAGAACTCACTATAGACAATAAAAAAATAAACCCAACACGAGGCGTATTGGCAGAACATGCACGTGTAAAGTATGCGCAAAGATTACGCAACGAATTAAATGAATCAGGCAAAGATATCAAAGCAGCTAAAGAAGCATACATCCAAATACATGATGAGATCGACCACAAATTACCTCTGATATTTTTATCCGTCAGCAAAGATCGTCACTGGAGCATAATACAAATTGATAGAAAAAATGGTCTCGCAGAAACAATACTCCATGGCATCGAGTTGGAACTGTACCCAATGAAACAGGTTGAGTATCGAAAATTACTCGGCCAGTAATAGCTATGACAAAAATATCAAATCACCAAAGAGGGTGTTTAATAACCGCCGACTCTCCATCAGCGATATCCAGGGCATCAAATACTTCATTTTGATGAAATCCAAACGATTCTAACAACTGCTCAAGTAACATTCTTGTAAGCGGGCTAGAAGTATATAGCAATTCTGAAGATTGACTTGTATCGGCTTTGCGTTGGCCTATCACACAGGCGTCGTAGTAAGCACCTTTTTTAGTAATCTGCACAAACACATCCAAATGCTCATTGGCCAAACTTAGAAAATCGTTCATGCTATTTCCCTATAACTACTCATACTCTAGTCACAATAATTACGTCAGATTTTATATCTAAAGATTTGAGTTTTATCTTAAATTACACAAAAAAGATAGAATTTCGATGAAAACTATTTCCCAAATGCTTAAATGTGCTAGTTTGTACATGCCGACAGCATACTATGATGGCTGAGCGGTCATGCTTACCTGTAGCAAAACTGTACAACATCGCTTATAGTAACGACTGCTACAGATTTTGTAATTGGCAATAATAGTTGTTCCCTCCGTGTTACCTCTTGAGTTTCCTGTTTCACCTCCTGTATGCAACATTCTTTTTTAAATTAGTTAAAGGTAAAATTTTTTATGGCTACAGGTAGTGTTAAATGGTTCAATGAATCAAAAGGTTTCGGTTTTATTTCTCAAGACAATGGCGGTGCGGATGTATTCGTTCATTACAGCGCAATCCAAGGTGCAGGTTTTAAAACCTTAAAAGAAGGGCAACAGGTTACTTTTGAAGTTGAAGATGGACCAAAAGGACCTCAAGCAACAAGCGTTGAAGCTGCTTAAGAAAAACTTATCGAGTCTTTACGACACGCAGAACCCCGCTTTAGCGGGGTTCTTTTTTTCTGGCTTTAACTAGCCTCCACACTCTCATGTTGGAGCGATTATGAAAAAATTGTTTATTGGCAACTTACCAGCCAGCACCAAAACTGAAGAACTGGAAGCACTGTTCTCTGAATACGGAAGAGTTCGTTCATCTAAGCTCATTGTTGATGTATTTTCAGGCCAATGCAAAGGATTTGGTTTTATTGAAATGGAAGGACACGAGGCACGTGCTGCAATTGCCGGACTGAATGGCAAAGACTTCAACGGTAAGCCTTTAAAAGTTAATTTCGAAGCGGTCAAAAACTCCCGTCGCGGCGGACGTTATTAACTCTGCTCTCTAGAAAATAAAAAAACCGCTTTAATATTAAAGCGGTTTTTTTAGTCACCCTCTAGTACGTCACTAACCGCACACATTAAGCAATTTGATAGTTATTAGCTGATTATTTTGTCCAATTAGACATATTATCAGTAGACTTCTCTTGACCATCTTCGTAACCAGCCGTGTATGCTTCAGTAACACGTTGTTCCTCACGTTCAGGATGACCTAGATAGCCTCCTTGCCAACCTAAAACATATTCCGGGTCAACACCTTTTTCTTCCATTTGAGTGATTGCATCACGATATGCTTGATGCATAGTAAAT
>JANQKJ010000125.1 GCA_028281205.1 Gammaproteobacteria bacterium | reverse complement strand
TGTATATCCCTTGGTGTTGGAAAATCAGGAGATATAGTTGAAGCACTTAAGAAATATGGTAGAAGAACCTATGCAAAAAACGATAAGTTCGTGTTAGTTGGTTCTAAATCACTTTATATGTCAGTCGCTACATATCCCTATTTTATTTATTATTTTGCATTTCTTGGTGTCTTACTCCATAAATCAAAGATAAGTACGTATAGTGGAAGTGAATCTGATAGTCAAATTGAGTCTTTTATGGCAGTTTATATACTACAGTACAGTCACCATCACTACACTTGGTTATGGAGAGATCACACCGAAAGGGTTTTACGGTCAGCTTGCCGCAGTTACTGAAGTATTGATCGGTATTGCAATGGTGGCTTTTATATTTGGCGGGTTTGTTTCTATTCATATGAGTCGAATTGCAAGGAGTGAGAAGAACGATGTCTAACTAAGCATGCATACGGGTTATGGAATTATTAAAATCATGGCTTGAGTGTTTATCTTATCGTGGGAATTCCACATCGAAGATCAAAATACAGTAGACGCGATTGGTGTAGATAAAAAAGCATAGTTGTGGTGACAATTTCAGATAAACTGTACTGGGATGACAAGCATCTATTGTTTTTCCAAGAAAAATAAATACATACTTGGCTTTCCTTGAGTTTGGTCACGAGCTTCACATTTCATAAACAGCTGCACTTGGAAAAAAGTTATGAGCAAATCGGACTTAACTACATGGAGGAGTTATGAAATATTTTATTGTTACTTTCTTTATTTTACTGACAGGGTGCTCAGACCCACTCAAAGACTATCTAGATAATAAGTATCCTCCGATAGATAGACGGGAGCAACAAACTAAAGCCATAAACTCCTTGAAAAAATCAATGAGCAATATGGATTTACCTTCCGTTTCTATCGGAGTTTCTCTAAAAGAAATTGAAAATATTATTTCCTCAGATGAAAATTTGAAACGTTTCATTGAATCCGTGGATATCTCTAGTGATAAGCAGCTCTTAGATATCTCAATGAATATTAACACCACTCTAACTCAGTCTGATTGGTCGAAAAACGATGAAATTAATAAAGTTCTAGGAGGCTCGGAAATTACAGTTGCAGCAAAACTTTCTGTGGGAGTAGGTATTGCTTCTGAAATTGAAGGAAACGGAAGTAGTAGTGAATACTTATCTCTTAGATTAGTGCCAGTATTTGATGAGCTGAAGATATCTAGTTTGAAAGTAAAAGGGAAGGCCACAGAAGAGACTGATATATCGAAGGTGGGGGATTCCATAGCTTGGATTTTAAGGCGATATTCAGAAAATGTAACTGGGTATATTAATATGTTGTCTTTTATGAAGACTAAACTTTCAACGAACATAATTGATTCTAGTAATCCATCTGGAATAATTAAAGCGAAGGGTGATGAAGCTCTAAATATGTTCGTTTCCTTAAGTTCCGGTGATTTAAGTTCTCCGTTGAAATTAGGCAATGTTGCTTTTCTAATTGATGAAAACTACCTCTCGGCAATGATTGAATTAATACCTACTAGATCAGAATATACGCCTACTGTTTCAAAAGAACTAGGTTCATATGATGATGCTAAGAAGTTATTCTCAGACACACATGAAGAAGTATTCGGTACTAAGCCAAATGGCTCAAATATGTGGGTAGGGTTAACAAAATCCTCGATAGCTCTATCTACAAACAGTGTGGTGAATCAGTCAAAAGCTTGTTTTAAGGTACGATCAAATATTCCAACGGAAAAATTTAAAGAAAAAATAGATTTGCCAGATGAGACATCTATTGACTGCACTTCAGAGAGAGACTGTAGGCAAGATCGTGATTGTAATGTTTCTAAGAGTCATGATCGTAGAGATTGTAGGGCTTGTTTGCTAAGACGTCCTTGGGATGGCGGGTGCGTACAAAGAGGTAATGACCCGTTCTGCGAGGCTGCGAAGGCAGCACAAAATGCCATCTATGAGGCGGACTACGCAGCTAGGAAGCTAGATTGTGAAAGGATCAAAGAACAGAATCGGTTAGTTTGCGAAGGTGAAAAAGCTACCGAGAAGGGGTTGTGTGAGGCTGGAAAGGAGATTGTAAAAAGAATATCCAGAACAGGGAATGTAGCTAACATCGAAGGATATATTCAAGGCGTTGCCAATTCTAATATATGCTTCACCAACATTGGAGTATCTGAAGATCTATCGAATATAAATATAAGTCTTCTATTAGAGGGTAATGCAGAAATAGACGGTAAGTTAGAAATTGTACCACTCGACATAGTCGGTCATCTGGTATGTCAAATGCCGTCTAACTCCACATTAGATTTTGATTTAAGCATTCCTAAACATAATCAAACAGCTGAGCTCGACGTTGAGTTTAAAGAAGATGAAGGCGTATTTGGTTTGGAATTCATTGTAAATGAAATGGTGTTACCTGTTCGTTTATCTCCTTCTCCAACTGAGTGGATTCTTACTAACTTGGATTTGACGCTAAAATGTCAGGGGTTAAATTTAATAAAGCCGCTGATTGTAGCTGCAAATCCATTTGTTCCCGAACTCAGGGGGCTAAGCGAGCATAAGCAACCGAAAACCACTGTATTCATTCCTATTAATTTACCAGAACAAGAAGTTGGAGGAAATAAAGTTAGAAGTAAACTAAAGGTAACCAACAGTGCAATATTTTTGATTTCTGTCAAGGATTAGAAGTAATAGCTCATAACAAGTGGCTGATATTGGATGTAGTAGTTCCCTCGATTTAATGGGAACATGTGTGAATCAGTCGCCACTTTGAGCGTCAGGCGTTTATAAGGAGCAGATACCATTGGATAAAAATGAGTTGTACCAAGCAGTAATATCTTCGCACGCTCACTATGACAATCTATCCATTGCCATAGTGACCGGCATGATCGCGGTTACGGGCGCCGCATTCACAGTTGATGCACCGAGTTCATTTCCATTTGGCAATGTCCTTGTACTGTTCTCAACAGCAGCAATCGTATTAATACTTCTGCGCATATATAAAAATTGTTCCAGGTCTGCTCTAATCGCTCGAAATCTTTCGGCGAAGTTGGAGGTTGATGATTTTCCTTATGGCTTCAGCTACGTTTCAATCAATTCAGAAGATGAAAAATTTAACGAACTTATACCAACTCGAGGCGTTGGACTTGGAACGGGCAGTAAAACGGTCACGTTCTTAGCTGTATTTCTAATCTGCACGTTATTTGTCGGAGGCAGTTTTGAAGCATATGAAAAATATCAAGAGAACGCAGCAGTTCCTACCAGTAAAGTGGAGTCGCCTAACGAGTAATTCTAGTCGCTATTCTGGCGTGGTCCTGGCTTCGCTCTGGTTCCTAAATACCGATGTTATAAATTCAAAGTGTTAAATTCTCAACTCATTTAATTTAAAACAGCAGTTTGTTTTTTCGTGTAGTCGATAAGGCTCTACTCCGGTAAGGCGTAATACTTGCGCTAAAATTTAAATTTATTTTTTCAATATATAACTTTCCTATAACCAAAGTTATAGGCGGCTAAAGCAGTGATTAGTGATTCATTTTTACTACTAGAGCTTTACTTTAGCAAGTGTTATGCTCGGTGCCTGGCGTATTAAATTCAGGTGTATATTACAGGTGTATATTACAGGTGTATATTACAGGTGTATATTAACAGTATTGTAACATGCCAAGTCAGTGGGAAAAATTATTCGTTGCATTGACAATTTTCCCTACTCAGGTTGTTGTAAAAATATAGCGACATAATTGAGCTGGCTGCTAAATCGATGCAGTAGCAACTTTTTATGAAAAACATAGATGAATTATTCTGATAATAGTTGAAAGTTGGAGTGAAAATTGAAACGTAGAAATTTTGTTGGTGTTGGCGGAGCGATTTTGGCAACGGCGGGACTTACAACTCATGTTAGCTCTGCCGTAGCGCAAACGGCGTCATTAACTGTATTAGATACAATTGACGATTTGCTGAATGTGGGACCGCAATCAATAAGTGATAATCAATACGTGATTGTAAAGGGCTTTGATGAAGTTGGTGACAATTGTGGAGGCGTGTTTTACTGGTCATCAGAGACACTAACGATAGAACTGATTGGTGTCGCTATGAATAGTCATATAGAAGGTTCATGGCATAGGCATTATGAGGGTGCCATTCATACGCGTTGGGTAGGTATTAAGCCGTCAAAAAATAGAGATGTATTTGATTCGGAAGGCATTGCTTCAGTAAATTTACAAAGATGGAATGGTCTTTCAAACTATTGTAAGCAATCAATTTGGGAAGTAATTTCACCAGACAAAACAAATATTGTCGAGAATACTATATTTCTTGATAGTGGGGTGCATGACTTTACGGGCGGTAGCTTACAGGTAGGCCAGGGTGTGGGTGTTGATGGGTGTGGACCAGGTAGGTCAACGTTAAGATTTAATACTTCATCAGGCGTTTGTGTACAGGTGGGCGACGAAGGAGATACTGGGACAAACACAAGCCTTGAGTCGTCATTTGACATAATAAAAAATATTAGCATCGTCCATTTTAGCCTTGCATCCACTGGTAGCGAAACCGGTATTTCGTTTGATAACACAATACGCCGAAGTGAACTTTATAATGTTCATGTGCAGGGGTTTAATATAAATGTTGATGTAAATGCGTTTGGCATGGATATTCGAAATTGCTTTATAGCTGGGGCATATACTCGAAATTTAAAAATTGGGCCACAGGCAAACTCAATGATGGTCGTTGGTTGCAGGATTGACGATCAACGAAAGTCAAATGGCGGCGAGAATGTGCTTGTTGATAATTCAGGTGGTGCGAGAAATATACTTTTTTTACGCTGTGAGATACAGCGTTCACAACGTGTTGCATTTCGAGTTATTGGCGTAGCATCTTTCGCGATTAGAGATTGCTTCTTTGAGGGTAATAATAGAAGCGATGGCCATCATCCTGATATTTGGATTGAAGGGCCATACGTCAGAAATATTGTAATTGATGGATGTTATTTCACTGGTACTGGTAGATTTAATGGTACCACTAGTCGAGCGATAAATATTAGAAGCAATGTGTCGTCAAATGCTCGGTTTCAAATATCCAACAATCAGCAAAGCAGCGGGGCTCAAGGTAGCTTTGCTGCGTTTATTGACGTGGACGCAAATACAGCGATGCAAATTGTTGAGTTCAACAACCTTCATGACGCTCCAAACTCTATACCGGGTAACGTACTAGTGAAAACATTCTCGTAGAAGCCGCCCGCAGTATAGCGAGTATGTTTTCCATCTATATAAGCCCCTACGCTACGGAGTAGAGCGTTAAATTCAGTACTTATCAGAGGTGTAAATGTGAAAGGGTGTTTTATATACATAGTTTTACTACTTTTAAATACTCAGGCATTTGCTGATGATTGGCACTTTAAATATATTGATAACTTTGATGATGCACTCAACTCAATTGATTATGGCATTAATGATAATTTACCTAAACGCCAATATTTTGGGCAATGGGAAGGGACGTCGTGGGAGAGGCGGGATGGTAGCTGGTATGATAAAGAAAGTAATCCTGAATGGTTGTCCCAGGTAAATCATATCTATACACCTAACAAGCTTTCATTTCATTTAGAGTATTCATCAGTAATGCTAAATTACAGAATATGGCCTGGGTCGGCTAACAGTTACAGAGTATCATATAAAACAGATCCATATAAAAATGATGGGACTAGTAGTATGTGGACATCGTTTATGTTGGATTCAGATTCAACTAAAAGGGGATATGTAACGCAGTCAAATTTTGGCTTCTTGATAAGATCAAATGGCGGCGTAGGAGTTTATCAGAACGGCAACGCTAAAACTGTTAGTGGTTATATCCCAGCTTCTGATACTTACGAAGTTGTTCTCGATATCAAACCGGGTCTACTGGAGGCAACTATCAATGGCACAGTCATAACCGCTGTACTCGATGAACCTTTGCCCGCTAGTGCCCATCCATATCTTGGTGCATATATAAATCCAAATTCTGGTGCGGTTTCTTGGTTCGATGACTTAGTTATTAAAACACGAAGGGGCGTAGATTCTGGCCACTTAAAATACTATGGCTATTATTGGGCTGATAGCCCTACTTATGGGAGTCATTTGGATGAAGTTGCGGAGTTCACAAACTTTAATTTTATAGCACTATCCCCCGATCAAATAGAACTTCTTAGTAGTCAATATTTCCGCGATCGATGTTTTCCAAATCGATGCATTTTGCAAGTACGATGGGAGTTTTGGCCATGGACTAGTGGCCATTCAAATTTTGGTATGCTGTCTCCTACATGGCAATCTCAATGGGAAAATATTAAAAATGTAATTAAAGCAAATGATAACGAAAGCTTATTAGCAGCTTTATACATAGTTGATGAACCATTTTGGGCGGTCAATATAGCGCTTGAAGACTATGAAACAGTCTTATCACAAGTAAAACAGGATTTTCCGAGCTTGCCAATTATGGCAGCGTTTGCCTATACGAGCGTTGATGACGTCTTACCGTTTGTTGAAGGGCTTGACTGGGTCGCAGCAAATAAATACGTGGCTTATCAAGAATTTTACGAGATTGAAGAAATGCAAGTCGCATTACAAGATCAGCAACCCGGCAAGCCCATATTTGTGATACCGCAAAGCCATTTTTCGGGAACTACCAGTGATGCTGATGTGGCTCGGATTAATTGGCTTTATTACGAGCTGGCTCTTGGTAATAACAACGCCATTGGTATTTTTAACTTTGGACTTTGGACCCATGTTGCTCCAGAGGATATACCCGTGACAAGAGCCGTACAGAGATTTATTGGAGAAGCAATTGTCAGTCATTAATTGTGACATAAACATACTGTGTGGCCCGACAACATGTAACAAGCGCCTACTGATAGAAAGAATCTAAACCTATTGCGATACATTGCATAATAAAGTTTGAAAAATATTGTCACTCCTTATTAGTACTATTTCCCCTTTTAGGCAACGCAGTTGCCTCTAACATATCTGAGTTGGATGGTGTTGTCATAAATGTCTACATGATGCTCCATTCGGCTTCAGCTATCTGTCATAACGAGTTATGTTATCTAGACTGTTGTAAAGTATAATGCGGGCTTAAATTAATCTTGTTTGAGATAAAAACGATTAGTATTCAAGATCTTAACGTGGCTGAAAGCATCTTGTTGGCTGAGCAGCTATGTGATGGTGTGATTTGTGATCAAGTTTTTATAGAGAGCTCAGAGTCTCAGAAAAAGAACTTGATAATTGATAATTGATAAAAGGTTATCTGCTTATACCGATGATCAAAGTACTGGTAAAAATTGGGAAGAGATAAAACTGAAGTATTCTAAGTAAAATTACAGAACA
>JANQKJ010000164.1 GCA_028281205.1 Gammaproteobacteria bacterium | reverse complement strand
ACACATGTCTGCTTTTTGTAAGATGCTCTCTTGTTGGAAAAATCAAAGATCTGTCTCAAGTGATCAGTGATCAGAAATGCGGAGCTGCGGCTCGTGGATTATTAAATTATAATCTGTGGAAAATCATTCGTTGAATGCTATGCCTCACTTAATGAAAGGTCAGAAAATTATTCTTAGATATTCGATCAATCGAGAAAAAAGGAAAATTAATTTCAATAAAGTGATTATTTGTTTTATCCGTCTATCTTTGCTAGCATGATCAAAAGATTGAAAATCGAAGACCCCGCATAAACGGTTAGAATAAGCCTAAGAAGTGTAAAAGATAGCTGCTAGAAGATAAAACGACCCGGTCAGATTTTTGATCTTAGGGAAAGTCCCCTCCTAACCTTCTTCCCAGTGGCGAACTCAATGGCAGCCTTGCCTCAAGAATTGCATATTCATTATTTACTAAAGTGATCAAGCATTGCGATTATTTAATCGATATACATACCGGTTCGTTTCGCAGAAATAACTTGCCACAAATTCGTGCCAATATGAGCGACCCTAAAATAGCAGAATTCGTCAGCTATTTTGACAAGATTGCTGTTGTTCATCACACTGGTGGTATTGGCATGTTGCGCACAGTCGCCAATCAATCCGGCATTGTTGCATTAACAATGGAATTGGGTGAGTCCTTACGCATCCAAGAAAATCAAATTGAAGCAGGCACATACAGCATCAACAGTATGTTAGATAAATTAGAAATGTACCCGCGTACATTTATATGGGGTGATCCCAAGCCAACTTATTATGAATCGCAATGGTTACGCGCAGAAAGTGGTGGCATATTATTTAGCGAAATGGATTTAGGTGACAAAGTGTCAAGAGGCGATGTGCTTGGTTATGTAACTGACCCCATTACTAATCAGCGCACGCAAATAGTCTCCCCCGTCAATGGGAATATTATTGGAATGGCCGTCAACCAAGTAGTAATTCCCGGGTTTGCTGCATACCACATTGGCATTGAATCAACACAAGAGGATATGGCTAAGGTAGTGGACAAATCGATACCGTCGGATATAGATACTAACGGCGAGGTAATTGACCCGGAATAATCAGACTGTTTAGCTATAAACTATACTTGCTTATGCACTCAATGCTTTAGTTAAAGCATCACAAAATATTTTATTTTCTTCTTTAGAGCCAACCGTGACCCGCAAGCATTGTTCAAGGCCTGGTTGTTTACTTAAATTCTTAATCAATACTTTTTGTTTTAATAACTCACTAAAAATTTCATCTGCAGGGCGGTTAAGCACTTTAAATAAAATAAAATTAGCTTCACTGACAAATGGCTTTACGTCCTCAATCGATGATAACTGGGCAAACAAAGAACTGCGCATGGAGCGAATTGCTTCTGCTTGCTCAGCAAATATTGCATAATTATCTAATGCAAACTCGACTGTCAGCTGAGTGAGCTGATTAATATTATAAGGCAAGCGAATTTTATTCAGCTCCGCTATCAATTGCTTCTCACCTGCCAGCCAACCAAAACGTACACCTGCCAAGCCAAGCTTGGATGCTGTTCTCAACAACAACATATTTTCATGCTGCACTAAATCATTAGTAAAACTATCCGCAGCAAAAGGTCCATATGCTTCATCAATTACAACTAAACCCTGACTGCGTGAAACGATTGACTCTACATGCGCGCGCTTCCATAAATTACCGGTCGGATTATTAGGATAAGCAATAAACACTAATGACGGATCATGTTGATCAATAGCTGCATGCATAGCTTCAATATCAAGCTGATAATCATCATCCAGCGCCACTACATGACAATCAACCCCAATCATTTGTGCAATCATTTCATACATAGAGAAGCTTGGACCTAAGGTAAGGATGCTTGCCCCTGGTTTTGCAATCGCCAACACCAACAACTGAATTAATTCATCGGAACCATTACCAAGCAGCAAATCACATGCATCGCTCGGACCAAATTGTTGCTTAAGTTTTTGTTTAAGCTGCTCTGGATTTGGTTCCGGATAACGATTTATTTGCGCACGACTTATATGTTCCAACCACTGACTACGTATAGCTACCGGCCAGGCAAATGGATTTTCCATAGCATCCAGCTTCACCATGCCTGTGGCATCAGGTACCGCATAAGCATGTA
>JANQKJ010000074.1 GCA_028281205.1 Gammaproteobacteria bacterium | reverse complement strand
AATATGCATGTAACCAACCGTCACTCGGCGTTCAAACTGATCACCTGTGCGGCCGTCAATTAACTCGGTCTGTCCATCTTCGGCTAGATCAGCAAGCTTTAACATACGCTTGATTTCATGCTCTTCAGCGCCATCGAATACCGGTGTAGCCATTGGCACACCACCTTGCAAGTTCTTTGATAACGTCATGATTTCATCATCATTAAACTGCTTGAGATCCACTTTAGTCCCTGCATCTTGATTGTAAACTTGATCCAAGAAATCTCGTAACTCTGCCGGCTTTCCATTGTTATCCAACATACCTTGAATCTTGAGCCCCAACCCTTTAGCAGCCATGCCCAGGTGAATTTCAAGCACCTGACCGACGTTCATACGCGAAGGAACACCTAGGGGATTAAGTACAATATCAACTGGAGTACCATCCGGTGTATGCGGCATATCTTCAACCGGCACAATCATTGAAACAACACCTTTGTTACCGTGACGGCCCGCCATCTTGTCACCAGGTTGCATCCGACGTTTGACCGCCAAGTAAACTTTCACCATCTTGAGCACACCAGGTGCTAAATCATCACCGGCAGTAATTTTTTCTTTTTGTTCAACCAAACGTTGCTCAGCAGCTTCACGTTGAGAAGCAATACTTTGTGAAAGTTGTTCAAGCTTTTCATTCACAGCTTCATCGCTCATGCGAATTTCAAACCATCGATCACGTGATAAACCTTGTAAGTAGCTCGCAGACACTTTCTCTCCTGAATTCAAGCCATCGGGACCACCTGCAGCAACTTTATTGGTAATTAAGCGTTCAACACGACTGAAAATATCCTCTTCATGAATACGCAACTCATCACGCATATCTTTTTTGACCTGCTCAATTTCAGCTTCTTCAATTTGCAGGGCACGACGATCTTTCTCTACGCCATCGCGTGTAAACACACGCACATCGATGACTGTGCCTTCCATTCCTGAAGGCACACGCAATGAAGTATCTTTTACATCAGAAGCTTTCTCACCAAAGATTGCACGTAGTAATTTTTCTTCTGGGGTCAGTTGCGTTTCACCTTTTGGCGTCACTTTACCAACCAGAATATCACCCGGCTTAACTTCCGCACCAACATAAACAATGCCAGAATCATCTAGCTTTGCTAGCAGACTTTCACTTACGTTGGGAATATCAGCAGTGATTTCTTCCGCACCCAGCTTGGTATCACGCGCTACACAACTCATTTCTTCAATGTGAATTGTAGTGAAACGGTCCTCTTCAACCACACGTTCTGAAATAAGAATGGAATCCTCAAAGTTATAACCATTCCAAGGCATGAATGCGACTAGCATGTTTTGACCCAGTGCTAGTTCGCCCATATCGGTGGAAGGACCATCAGCTAACACATCACCACAAGCAATGACATCACCAGGGTTAACCAGAGGCTTTTGGTTTATACATGTATTTTGATTTGAACGTGTGTATTTAGTTAACGAGTAAATATCGACACCCGCTTCACCGGCTTGTGTTTCATCATCACTAACACGTACAACTACACGTCCCGCGTCGACTGTATCAACCACACCACCACGTTTAGCTACCACTGAGGCACCAGAATCAATTGCCAGCGCACGCTCAATACCAGTACCTACCAGCGGCTTATCTGCACGCAAAGTTGGAACCGCTTGGCGTTGCATGTTTGAACCCATGAGTGCGCGGTTAGCATCATCATGCTCCAGAAAAGGTATGAGAGAGGATGCTACGGATACAATCTGTTTTGGCGAAACGTCCATATACTCAACCTTGTCCGGCGTAAACAATGCAGACTCATTAAGATGACGACACGATACTAATTCATCCGCCAAGTGACCTTTGTCATCTAACTGGGTGTTTGCTTGCGCAATCACATATTGGCTTTCTTCAATTGCAGAAAGATATTCAATATCTCCAGTTGCTTTGCCTTTTGTTACTTTACGATAAGGCGTTTCAAGGAACCCATAGTCATTAGTACGCGCATAAATTGCCAGCGAGTTAATCAAACCAATATTTGGCCCCTCAGGTGTTTCAATTGGACATACGCGACCATAGTGTGTTGGATGTACATCACGCACTTCAAAACCAGCACGTTCACGTGTCAATCCACCTGGACCTAACGCTGAAATTCTGCGTTTATGAGTGACTTCAGATAATGGATTATTCTGATCCATAAACTGCGACAATTGACTCGAACCAAAGAATTCTTTAATTGCAGCAGCAACAGGCTTGGCATTAATCATTTCCTGCGGCATTAGCCCTTCAGACTCTGCCAAAGTTAAGCGCTCTTTGACAGCACGTTCAACGCGCACTAAACCAACACGGAAAACGTTTTCTGCCATTTCACCCACACAACGAACACGTCGGTTACCCAAGTGGTCAATATCATCCACCATGCCATTGCCATTTCTGATATCAATTAATACACGCATCACATCAAGAATATCTTCTTTACTTAATGTACCGGCACCCGTGGTTTCATCTCTGCCTAGGCGACGATTGAACTTCATACGTCCAACCGGCGATAAGTCGTAACGGTCTTCAGAGAAGAATAAATTATTGAATAGTGATTGTGCCGCTTCTTTAGTAGGCGGCTCACCTGGGCGCATCATGCGATAAATTTCTACTTGCGCTTCAAGCTCAGTCGTTGTGGTATCAATGGCAAGTGTTTGAGAAATATAAGGACCACGGTCAATTTCATTGGTGTATAAAATCTCAAATTCTTTTACGCCGCTTTCTTCAAGCTTATGAATATTTTCTTCACTTAACTCTTCGTTAGCATGGAAAATTAATTCGCCTGTTTCTTCATCTACTATGTCATGTGCAATAACTTTACCAATGAAATATTCCTGAGGAACAACTAAAGTCTTTAATTTAGCCTCTTCCAATTGACGTACATGACGCATAGTAATTCGTCGTCCGGCTTCTACTAACACCTCACCTTTGATTTCAATATCGAAGGCAGCAATTTCACCGCGCAAATGTTCTGGCGTTAATGCCAACTCAAAACCTTTCTTAGTTACTTTGATTTTATGCGTATCAAAGAACATGGAAAGAATTTCTTGTGTTTCGTAACCCAGCGCACGCAATAAAATGGTTGCAGCTAATTTTCTGCGGCGGTCAATTCGCACAAACAAACAATCTTTAGGATCAAACTCCATATCCAGCCACGAACCACGGTAAGGAATGATGCGTGCTGAATAGAGCAACTTACCTGATGAATGTGTTTTGCCTTTATCATGATCAAAGAAAACACCAGGAGAACGATGCAACTGAGACACAATGACGCGCTCAGTACCGTTAATTACAAAAGTGCCTGTATCCGTCATTAACGGGAGTTCACCCATGTAAACTTCTTGCTCTTTTACATCTTTAACTTTCTTCTGGCTTGAAGGCGCATCTTTATCATAAATAACTAAACGAACTGTTACGCGTAATGGCGCGGCATATGTTAATCCACGCAATTGGCATTCTTTAACATCAAATACTGGTTTACCTAAGCGGTAACTCACATACTCAAGAATGACATTACCTGAATAACTTTCAATAGGAAATACAGTATTAAAAGCACCATGCAATCCAGTATCCGCTCTATTTTCAGCGCTGGCATCTAATTGCAGAAATTGACGATAAGACGCCAATTGAATTTGAAGCATGTAAGGTACTTCAAGAATCTGTGGACGCTTACCGAAGTCCTTACGAACTCGTTTCTTTTCGGTGAAACTGTATTGCATTTAGCCTCCTCGTATCCGGGCTTTAAACTGATTACTGAAAAACATCTCTATAGTAGTTATAACCATGCAAATGTTTTTCAGTAGTCTTGTTACTAATTCAACTTAAACACCACAAGCGAACGCATGCTATGGATTGTTCCATAACATGCGTTCGCATAGTGATGCGGTTTAGCACGTATGATGAAGTAGAATTACTTAAGTTCTACAACAGCACCTGCTTCTTCAAGCTGCTTTTTGATGTCTTCTGCTTCGTCTTTGCTTGCACCTTCCTTAATAGTTGATGGTGCACCTTCTACCATCTCTTTCGCTTCTTTAAGACCTAGCCCGGTAACACCGCGTACAACTTTAATTACAGCAACTTTGTTACCGCCGAAGCTACTCATTACAACATCAAATTCGTCTTTCTCTGCTGCTGCTTCGCCGCCGCCAGCTGCCGCTGCAGGCGCTGCAGCTACTGCTGCTGCCGCAGAAACACCGAATTTTTCTTCCATTGCGGAAATCAAATCAACGACTTCCATAACAGTCATATTGGAAATAGTTTCCAAAATTTCGTCTTGTGATACAGCCATTTCTAAATACTCCTAAAAATTAAAAACCGTTAGTGACTAACTTTAAGCTTGCTTTTGGTCGCGTACAGCAGCAACAGTGCGCACCATTTTTGCGTGCGGCTCTGCCAAAGTGCGGACGAATTTCTCGACCGGCGCCTTCATCACTGCCATTAACATACTGATTGCTTGTTCCTTCGTCGGTAAGCTTGCTAATCGGTCTAGCTCAGATGCATCTAACAACTGACCGCCAACAGAAAGCATTTTGACGTTAAGCAACTCATTTTCTTTACCGAAGTCTTTTATTACGCGGGCAGCAGAACCTGGATCCTCTTGCGAAAAAGCAAGAATCAACGGGCCAACCAAACCATCACGCATGCACTCGAAGTCAGTACCCTCTAGCGCTCGTTTAGCAAGCGTGTTTTTTACCACTCTTACATAAACGCCACCCTGACGCGCCTTGCTGCGCAAATCAGTGAGAGCTTCTACTCCAAGGCCACGATATTCAGCCGCAACGGCCGAATGTGCTTCAGCAGCAACCGCAGCAACCTCTGAGACAACTTGTTTTTTGCCTTCGAGATTTAGTGCCACAGTATGGTCCTCCTAAGTTGTTCCAAAATCGCCGGAGCCTTTGATTTGCTCTGTTACTTTGTTAAAAATATTTTCGCAATACTCATGTACTATTAAAGTACACTGCGCATGCTCAAATATTTTTGTCGCGTAACAGTCGCTTACGCTAGCAAATCAATGTCTCCTTTATTCTGGAGTTACATTTATTGATAATTTCTTATCAACACCTTTTCAGTGTTCCAACTTAGGTCAATTCCTATTTGGAGCCACCGTCTACGCAGGATTTGGTCAATATGCTGTCCGTTTCAGCGGATGCATTTGTTCCTCAATTAAACGAAGCGCTCTTCGTTCCTACGGTCTTTGACGGCCGTTCGATTACTTAATTTGCTTTGTATTCGAAACAGCCCAAAGTCTTTTCTGCAACCTTCAACAGGTTGCCAGTTGATTTTAAATTTAGCTTAAAGCAGCTTGGTCCACTTGAACGCCAACACCCATAGTTGACGAAACAGTGACTTTCTTAAGGTACACACCTTTAGCCGCGGAAGGTTTTGCCTTCACTAAATCAACAATTAGTGCCTGTAGGTTTTCTACAAGCTTTTGTGCATCAAAATCCACTTTGCCGATACTGCAATGAACAATGCCAGTCTTATCCGCGCGATAACGTACCTGACCTGACTTAGCATTCTTAACTGCGCCTTCAACATCGGGAGTGACAGTGCCCACTTTAGGGTTAGGCATGAGTCCACGTGGGCCAAGTATTTGGCCAAGTTGCCCAACAATACGCATAGAATCAGGAGTCGCAATCACGACATCAAAATCCATATCGCCTTTCTTTACATTATCAGCAAGGTCTTCAAAACCAACGATATCGGCACCGGCTGCCTCTGCCGCCTTAGCTTGATCACCTTGGGCAAATACCGCAACGCGCACAGTCTTGCCAGTGCCATTAGGCAACACGGTCGAACCACGCACTACTTGATCAGATTTTCTAGGATCAATACCTAAGTTGACTGCCACATCAATTGATTCAACAAATTTTGCACGCGCATTATCTTTTACTAATTGCATTGCATCTGCAGGCGCATAAATTTGTTCTGGATTCACTTTTTCACGCGCTGCTCTAATATTCTTTCCTGGTTTAGCCATGATTAAACTCCTTCTACCTCAAGACCCATACTTCTTGCGCTACCAGCAATAGTACGCACTGCCGCATCTAAGTCTGCTGCAGTCAGATCAGGTTCTTTGGTTTTAGCAATTTCCTCTAGCTGCGCACGTGTCACTTTACCTACTTTATTAGTGTTAGGTGTGCCAGAACCCTTGGGTATACCTGCTGCCTTCTTCAAAAGAATAGACGCAGGTGGCGTCTTCATAATAAAAGTAAAACTGCGATCGTTATAAACAGTAATAACGACAGGTACTGGCATACCTTTTTCCAAGCTCTGCGTTTGCGCATTAAACGCTTTGCAGAACTCCATAATATTCACACCATGCTGACCCAATGCAGGTCCGACGGGAGGACTAGGATTTGCATCCTGAGCCGGGACTTGAAGCTTGATATAAGCTTCGATCTTCTTAGCCATTTTTTATCTCCTACGGGTGCAAACGCCTTGAGTACTTGCCCTTAGCTCCCCGTGTTATGTTTTACAGTCAGAAATCTCCATGTATATGAAGACTTCAAAAAAATCTTTATTTAATTACTAGCTTTTCTCAACCTGGCCGAATTCTAATTCAACTGGTGTCGAACGACCAAATATTTGTACTGCCACGAGCATGCGACTCTTTTCATAATTCACTTCTTCAACGATACCATTGAAATCATTGAATGGGCCATCCGTCACACGTACTACTTCACCAGGCTCAAACAAGACTTTAGGTCGCGGCTTATCAACACCTTCTTGGATGCGCTGTAATATCGCATCAGCTTCACGATCTGGGATAGGCGCTGGCTTATCAGTCGTACCACCAATAAAACCAAGTACTTTGGGCACATCTTTCACCAAGTGCCATGAATCATCGTCCATATCCATTTGCACTAATACATAGCCAGGGAAAAATTTCCGTTCACTGCGCTTTTTCTGGCCTTCGCGCATTTCGACTACTTCTTCCATTGGTACCAGAATTTCGCCGAACTTATCTTGCATCCCTAATCGTTCAATACGCTCATGTAAATAACGTTTCACCTGGTTCTCAAACCCAGAATACGCGTGCACTACATACCATCTTAATGCCATATCGCTAGCCCCGATTATGCAATGATCATTTTCATGATCCAGCCTAAAAATGTATCCAGCAGCCAGAGAAATAAACCTACCAGTATCACAACCACTAAAATGACTGCAGTTGTTTGCAGAGTTTCAGTCCGCGTTGGCCATACCATTTTACGAACTTCAGTCCGTGCGGCCTGCATAAAGCTTGTTAATGCCCGACCTTTAGTTGTAGTAAGGGCAATGCCAGCCGCCACAATGACAAACAGCAATATACCCAACACACGGTACAATAAAGGTTGATCAGCATACTGATAAAAGCCGTAAAAACCCACTAACACCAATATGCCAGCCAAGACCAGCTTGACTGTATCCATAGTAGTATTAGTTTGCTCAGCCGTATCGGCCATGTTCTTTTCCTTAAATTTCTCTGCCACTTACTGGCAGGCCAGGAGGGACTTGAACCCCCAACCTACGGTTTTGGAGACCGTCGCTCTGCCAATTGAGCTACTGGCCTATTTTACCCTGTCTAGTCTTCAATAGATTCAGACCATTAAATTTTCTATATATTCTCTAGCTAGCCAGCACGATTTGAGATCGTCGAGAACGAGGCAAAAATTTTCAAGAATGCGCAGTGTACATGTTAGTACATGAGCAATTCGAGAAAATTTTTAACAATATTATCGATGATCCTCAGACGTGCTACTCAATGATCTTAGAGACCACACCGGCGCCCACTGTGCGGCCACCTTCGCGGATCGCAAATCTCAATCCCTCTTCCATCGCGATCGGCGCAATCATG
>JANQKJ010000061.1 GCA_028281205.1 Gammaproteobacteria bacterium | reverse complement strand
TAGAGAATTTGTTAAACATAATGCCTTTAATCAACAGGCACCTGATTTTCAAATTAAAGCGATTGAGGCTTTTAAAAAGGGTAAGTTCCCTTCAGAGGTGTTAAATGCTAAGAAGCAGTTTGTTGAAAATTACCATATCAACGCAGAATACTGGCAACATAATAATATCGATGAAGCAGCGCATGTAGTCGAATTCTTAAAATCGAATATCATCGATTTGGCTAAGTACTATCATGCAGTTGCACAAAAAACTAAAAAGAAGCCTGATTACATTGAGGCGACACGCTGGTATAAAGCATACATTGCCTCTTTTCCAGAGGATCCGCATTCAGCACATATGAATTTCCTGTTGGCTGATATTTGGTTTGAAACAAAAGAATATCAATATGCAGTAACAGAATTTGAAAAAACTGCGTATACATATCAACCCCATGCTAAAGACTCTGAAGCAGGTTATGCAGCGTTGGTTGCATATAATGATTGGCTGCCTACGATAAAAGATGCTCAATCAAAAGCTTTGGTTAAAGGTCAGCAAATCGACAGCATATTTAAATTTGCTAACAAGTTCCCAACTCATAAAGAAGCGCCCGTAGCGTTAACTAAAGCTGCAGAAGATTTATTCTCTCTTAAGAATTATCCAAGAGCGATTGAAGCCTCAAGTTTGTTAGTTGAAAAGTTTCCTGAGGCTGATATCAAGCTACGCAAAAGTGCTTGGACAGTTAAAGCACACTCGACATTTGAATTAAGTAATTATGCGGAATCAGAGATTGCTTACCAAAAAGCTATTTTATTGGTTGGTAACGATACAGAAGAACGCAAAAAGCTCGAAGATAAACTTGCAGCTTCAATATATAAACAAGGTGAGGCAAGTCAGTTAGCTGGAGAGACCGATGCAGCCGTTGAACATTATCTGCGCGTCGGTGAGATTGTGCCTAATTCTGAGATTCGTTCAACCGCACAATATGATGCTGCAACTTTATTACTGAAATCAGAACAATGGTCACGAGCGGCGAGTGTTTTGGAAGACTTCAGGATACGTTTTCCTAAACATAAAGAGCAGTCTACAGTTACGCGTAAACTTGCTTTGGTTTACGAGAAAGACGAACGTAATCTATTGGCTGCGCAAGAATACGAACGTATTAGCTTGGATGATGCTAACGACAAGGAGACACAAAGAACTTCAAGTCTTGTTGCTGCTGATTTATACGTTAAGGAAAAAGAGCATTATCGTGCGATAGAACTTTACCAAAGCTATATTAAGAGATTTCCCAGACCTTATGAAGCTTCACTGGAAGCGCGCCAATCTTTAGTTAATTTATACAAAGAAAAGCAAGATGAAAAATCGGTTAAACAATGGCGTGAAGATATAATTAAAGCGGAAGCAAAAGCTGGCAGTGCCAGTACAGACCGAATGAAATATTTAGCAGCTAATGCTTCACTACAATTAGCAATTCCTAAGTACACTATTTTTAACGCCAGTCGTTTGAAAGTCCCTCTAGAAAAAAGTTTGAAAGTTAAAAAAGCCTTAATGCAACGTGCATTAGCTGCATTTGAGTTGGCAGGTGCTTATAAAGTGCAAGAGGTAACCACGGCAGCAACGCACTATTCAGGCATGATTTATTACGACTTTAGTCGCGCTTTAATGCAGTCTGATCGGCCGCGTGGTTTGTCACAAGAAGAACTGGCGCAATATGACATTTTGCTGGAAGAACAAGCATTCCCATTTGAAGAACAGGCAATAGAGTTGTTTGAGATAAATGCACAAAGAATGGTGGATGGTGTTTATAACCAGTGGGTTAAGCAAAGCTTGCATGAATTAGGTGAGTTAATGCCAGCCAGATATGCAAGAAGTGAAAAATCTGAAGACTATGTTGAAACAATTCATTAATTTTAAAACGCTTATTAGTATTGCAGTAATTTTATTGCTAACTGCCTGTGGCAGTGTGCCAAATAAAATTACTGAGCAAGCTGATTCAGCAGTTGAAAATAAGCCTTTGGTTAAACAAGCTTATAAGGTATCTGCCTCATTAGAGCAGCAGTTTGCTTATGGTATTGAAGCCATGGTGCAACAAGACTATTTAAAGGCCATAAATATATTTGAGCAGGTTGCTGAAAAAGAACCACGTGCTTCAGGTCCATGGGTCAATATGGCCATTGCATATCGTAAATTGGACCGGATTGACGATGCCGATAAAGCGATACAAAAAGCGGTTGAATTGAACCCTAAAAATCCTTATGCATTAAATCAGGCAGGCATTATAAAACGTGAAATTGGTGCTTTTGATGAGGCGGAAAAACACTATAGAAATGCATTATCCGAGTATCCGAATTACGCAAACGCTCATCTAAATTTAGCTATTCTCTGTGACCTATATTTACAGAAAATAGTGTGTGCGAAGTCTCATTATCAGGCATATCAAGAGATAGAAAAAAGTGACGATAAACAAGTCATCGCCTGGATAAGTGATTTGTCTCGAAGAGAGAGCCAAATTAAATAGACATGGAGTTGAGATGTTGAGGATACTCATATCATTACTGTTTTGTATATTAGTTAGTAACGTTGCTGTTGCTGATCAAAATGTACAAGAGCTCAATGGTATTTCAATTATCGGTAACAAAGAGTTGCCTAAAAGTCTCGTTATTGTCCCGTGGAAGGCATCATTGCCAGGGGAAGGAGACTTTTTTCTTCAACGTCATATCAATGAATACATACAACCTGTTGATAAAGAAGTTTTTCAACGTAAAGTCGATTTTTACCTGCAAAGTAGGAATTAATAATTAGGGAGTCCTGATGAGTATTTATGAGTCTGTAGTGACATTTTTTCAATCTGGTGGGATTTTCATGATTCCCATTGTATGTGTATTAGCATTGGGTCTTGCGATTGCGATTGAGCGCTATTTATACCTTTCTTCTACGCGCATTAAAAACCAGGTTGCTTGGAAAAAAATACAAACTGTATTGGCAAGTGGCAACATGAATGAAGCAATGAATTTTGCTGAAAAATCCAAATGTGCAATCAGTCGTATTATGAGTTATGGCGTTGCTAGTGCAAAAACTTCACGTCGTCGTGATGATATAGAGACCGCGATGGAAGAAGGTTTAATGGAAGTTGTGCCTAAACTTGAAAAGCGCACACATTATTTAGCAACTTTCGCTAACGTGGCTACATTGCTTGGACTGTTGGGTACAATTATTGGTTTGATTGATGCATTTACTGCAATTTCAGCGGCTAGCCCTGCGGAAAAGGCTGATTTGTTATCTTCTAGTATTTCGGTAGCTATGAATACTACGGCATTTGGTTTAATGGTGGGTATTCCACTGTTGCTATTGCATTCATGGTTGCAAACAAAAACCACCGAGATTGTTGACAGTTTGGAAATGGCTTCAGTAAAAGTACTGAATTCGATTTCAGAGCATGCTAGAAAAAACAATTCTGAAGCTGAAGCAGCGGCTTAATCATGCGTCGTCGTAGATATAGAAAACACAATAAAGAAGAGGCAGAACTAAGTATCACTGCCTTTATGAACCTGATGGTTATTCTGGTTCCATTCTTATTGATTACTGCAGTGTTTTCTAAAATTAGTATTTTAGAACTGGATTTGCCTGCTAAATCGGATGTTGTCAAAAACAATCCGAAAAAGCTGGAGTTGGAAATAGTAGTGCGTGAAAGTTCATTACGTATACAAGATCGCAATAGGGGTGTTTTGAAGTCAATTAAAAATACTCAAGAAGGTTATGAGTTAACTGCTTTGAATGATTATTTGCAAGGCCTGAAGTCTAAATACCAAGATATCAGTAATGCCACGATTTTGCTTGAGCCGAATATTACCTATGACGTATTAGTACAGATTATGGATGCCGTACGTGTAGCAGAGGTCGAGCAAGAAGGTGAAAAAGTGTTTGCAGATTTGTTTCCAGATATTTCGGTGGGCGATGCTCCCGTATATACAGCGGGTAGATAACTATGCGTGGTGCTAAAACAATAAGAAGAATGCAACGCAATCATGATCGCGCAAAAAAACAGGCGCCCTTCAATATTGTCTCATTAATGGATATTTTTACTATCTTGGTATTCTTTCTGTTGGTAAATGCTTCGGAACCAACTGTGTTACCAAATGCCAAAGGCATTGAAATGCCACAATCCATTGCTGAACAAAAGCCACGTGTCTCAGTGGTATTAATGCTTAATCAAGAAGATATTAGCTTGCAAGGTGAAAAGGTTGTCAGCGCAAGTGATATTTCTAATAACAAAAAATCAGATATACAGAAGCTTCAAATTGCATTGCAGGATGAAATACAGAAAGTTGCTGTAAACACTAGAGAAGGTGAAAAGCATGAGATTACTATTATGGGTGATAAGGAAGTCCCATT
>JANQKJ010000032.1 GCA_028281205.1 Gammaproteobacteria bacterium | reverse complement strand
AACTGCGAAACGAAAGACTGCGAAACGTAAAGCACCTGCTAAGCGTAAAGCAGTAAGAAAGACTGCAAAACGTAAAACTACTGCTAAGCGTAAAACCGCAAAGCGTAAAACCGCTAAACGTAAGACAGCTAAGCGCAAAACTGCTAAGCGCAAAACTGCCAAGCGTAAAACAGCTAAGCGCAAAACAGCTAAACGTAAGACAGCTAAGCGCAAAACTGCCAAGCGTAAAACAGCTAAGCGCAAGACAGCTAAGCGCAAAACTGCCAAGCGCAAGACAGCTAAGCGTAAAACTGCTAAACGTAAAACTGCTAAGCGCAAGACAGCTAAGAAAAAGCGTTAATCAAGTAGCGTTTACATTAAAAAGGGTCCTATCAGGACCCTTTTTTTTCGGCTTCACTTCAAGAACAACTGGTAAATCGGATTATTTGTTTCATCATAGTAGGCATACCCTAACTTCTGTAAAAAGCCTTTAAATTCATCAACTTCCGACGCGGGCACTTGCGCTCCCACCAACACCCTACCGTATGCAGCACCGTGGTTACGGTAGTGAAACAAAGTAATATTCCACTGCGAGCCCATCACAGATAAAAACTTTAATAACGCACCAGGTCTCTCTGGAAATTCAAAACGACAAATTAATTCATCTACTAACTGTGGAGAACGCCCTCCCACCATATGGCGCAAGTGAAGTTTTGCCATTTCATTATCAGATAAATCAGTTACTGGGTATTGTTGCGAAGTCAGCGTGTCAATCATTAATGGTTTTTGTTTCGCTGCATCTTCAAATTTAATACCTACAAAAATATGTGCTTCCTTATCACTCGCATACCGGTAATTGAACTCACTGATACTATGATTGCCTATCGCAGTGCAAAACTTCAAAAAACTGCCTTTTTGCTCAGGAATCGTCACAGCAAAAAGCGCTTCTCGGCCCTCACCTAATTCTGTTCGCTCAGTGACATGCCTTAAGCGATCAAAATTAATATTTGCACCGCTATTAATTGCCACCAGATTTAAATTTTTACATTGCTCGCGTTGCACATACTTTTTTGCGCCTACCGCAGCTAGTGCACCAGCTGGCTCTGAGACAACTCGTGTATCATCAAAAATATCTTTAATTCCGGCGCACAATTCATCAATACTGACCAGAATCACCTCATCTACATATTGCTTTGCCAATTCAAAGGTATTTGCACCAATTTTTTTCACCGCAACGCCATCAGCAAAGATACCTACTTGAGTTAATTCAACACGCTCGCCAGCCTGCATAGCAGAAAAAAGTGTGGATGCATCTTCAGGTTCTACACCAATAACTTTAGTATTGGGCGAAAATTGCTTAACCCATGCAGATACACCAGCAATCAGTCCTCCCCCACCTACAGGAACAAACACAACATCAATATGGCCCTTAAATTGCTCCAGCAACTCTTTGCCTATTGTGCCCTGCCCCGCAATCACTTCCACATCATCATATGGGTGAATAAATACTTTTTTTGATTGGTCGGCTATTTGATAGGCACATGCACATGCCTCATCATAGTTATCACCTTGTAAAATAACCTCGGCTCCCATCGCTCGAACAGAGTCAACTTTAATCCTAGGCGTGGTCACCGGCATCACAATCGTGGCATTAATATTTAAACGTTGTGTAGCCAGCGCAACCCCTTGTGCATGATTGCCTGCTGAGGCAGCAATAATGCCAGCTTGTTTTTGCGCAATATCTAGATGAGAAATCTTATTGTAAGCACCACGCAACTTAAATGAAAAAATACTTTGTTGATCTTCACGCTTAAGCCAAATATTGTTATCTAGACGTTTTGATAATAGCTTTGCGAAATGTAATGGCGACACTTCTGCAACATCATAAACTGATGCATGAGAAATCATCTCGATTAACTGAGTTACACTGTATTCAGTGATATCATTAGAATAGTTGGTTTTTTTCACGAGTTATATTCGCCTATATTAATTAACTACTATCAGGAAGCTCTGATTTATTAGTGTAACGCCTGAGACACGGCAAAAAATAACGAAAAAGCGCAGTGTATATGTCAATACATGAGCATTTTGAGTTATTTTTTAACAAAGTATCAGAATAAATCAGAGCTTCCTTAATACTTTTCAACAGGCATAGTCTATGGATATAAATGATAAAAAGAAATTAGCCGCTGAAGCTGCTATAGATTATATACAAATTGGTGACGTCGTCGGAGTTGGAACTGGCTCTACTGCCAATTACTTTATAGATGCACTTGCGGACATAAAAGGTAAAATTGATGGTGCTGTCGCCAGTTCTGAGGCGAGTGCACGCTTATTACAGTCACATGGCATACGTGTACTGGACCTGAATGCAACTGGACAGCTTCCGGTATATATTGACGGCGCCGACGAGGCCACCCAACAGAGATCTCTAATCAAAGGTGGCGGCGGAGCACTGACGCGCGAGAAAATTGTTGCCAATGCAAGTCGCAAATTCGTGTGTATCGCTGATGATTCAAAATTAGTTGCATCTCTGGGTAAATTCCCACTTCCGGTTGAAGTCATCCCTATGGCGCGTAGTTCTGTAGCTCGAGAACTGGTTCAACTGGGAGGAGTACCCGAATTGCGCGAGGGTTTCACTACTGATAATGGCAATATTATTCTCGATGTGCATAACCTAGAAATTTTACAGCCGGCTAAAATGGAAAGTGATATTAGTGTCATGGCAGGTGTTGTTACCGTAGGTATTTTTGCACACCGACCCGCTGATGTTTTATTACTTGGTGGCGATTCAGGACTAACAACTATTTAGTTATGAAAAAATCATTTCGTAATCGGCTACTCGCCAATGAAAGTCTAATTGGCACGCTAGTAGCTACTCCTAGCCCCGAAATCGTAGAATCACTTGCCTCATTAGGTTTTGACTGGTTATTCATTGACGCTGAACATGGCGCCTTTGGCCCGGACCAAGTCGTTTCACTATTACAAGCTGCACACACTTGTCCCTGCTTAGTACGTATACCAGGCCCTGATGAAGCTTGGATCAAAAAAGTATTAGATGCTGGTGCTGACGGCATTATTGTTCCACAAATAAATTCTCTTGAAGAAGCCAAAGCGGTGGTCAGTTATGCGAAATATCCACCCATGGGTAAGCGCGGT
This sequence comes from Gammaproteobacteria bacterium, assembly GCA_028281205.1. GTDB lineage: Bacteria > Pseudomonadota > Gammaproteobacteria > UBA4575 > UBA4575 > UBA1858. The sequence continues at coordinate 418 of JANQKJ010000032.1, read as the reverse complement.
GTAGGCTTGGGGCGTGCGCATGGCTACGGCAAAGACTTTGCCACGTATCTTGAGCATGCAAATCAGAATACTGTCATTGTTTTACAAGCCGAGACTAAAGCCGTACTTGAGTGTATCGAGAATATTGCTGCACTAGATGCAGTAGACGCGATTCTTATCGGCCCTTACGATTTATCAGCAAGTTTAGGACACATGGGAGAGATCACACACCCTACCTTACAGAGTGCCATTCAAGATGTAATTAAGGCATGTAACAATCAATCGACCCAGTTAGGTATCTTTGGGGTAAGTGCAGAAAATGTGGCGCCCTATAAGGCGATGGGCTTCACATTGTTAACCGTAGGTGTCGATAGCATTTTTCTTCAATCTGCTGCAACTAGCGAGCTTGAAGCGTTGCGTAATGTCTAAATTAAAGCAT
>JANQKJ010000025.1 GCA_028281205.1 Gammaproteobacteria bacterium | reverse complement strand
ACATTCATTGTTGAAGATGAGCAAGGCCAGCAACATCATTGCCACGCAAGAACCAATGCCCTTGATGCCGTATGTGGAGACTATGTTGAATATAATGTTACATCAAATTCAAAGCATGTTATAGAAAATGTACGCGAGCGAAAAAACCAAATTGCTCGCATTGACAATTTTAAACGTGAAAAAACCTTAGCAGCCAATATTGATCATATAATTATTGTTGTTGCCGCCACACCCGCTTTCTCAGCATTACTTATAGATAAATATCTTGCATGCGCACAAATTAACAACTGCAAAACAACTTTAACAATAAACAAGGCAGAATTACTCAACACCAACCATGTTGATATTAAATTATTAGAAAATACTTATAAAGAATTAACAAACAATTTTATTATTACCAGCGCCAAACTCGGTTATGGTATTCAGTCATTACGCAAAGTGATTGCCAATGAAAATACTATTTTAGTTGGGCAGTCAGGCGTAGGAAAATCATCACTTATTAATCGTCTGTTACATAACAATAACATCAAAGTGGGTGAATTATCTGCAAGCATTCAACAAGGCAAACACACCACAACCAATGCTTTTGCACATAGCATTAATCGACACGGAAAAATTATTGACTCACCAGGTGTACGTACCTTTATGCCCATTTTCAAAAATACTCAAGAAGTAATGTTAGGCTATAAAGAGTTTTTACCTCATCTAAAAAATTGCAAGTTCAGCGACTGCCAACATATCAACGAGCCTCAATGCGCCATTAAGTCTGAAGTCTATAAAGGCACGATTAAACAGTCACGCTATCAAAATTATCTGCAAATCATTCAAGAAGTTAAACAATAAATTTAACTACTATAGTACCATTGACTATGCGCTTGATGTACCAGGACATTACAATCTGACTTTTAGGGGATTCAATTGAAAGAGAATAACAAATCGACCGAAGCTGAAAGCATCTTGTAGATTAAAAATAAATGAGCTTATTACTAAATATAGTAGCAATACATTTTATTTTAATATTATTAAAGTAAGAGAAATTTAATGTCAGTAACACTTGCTTTTGATGTATACGGAACATTAATCGATACACATGGGGTTATTTCTAAATTACAGGAAATTATAGGAAATAAAGCACAGGTTTTTTCTCACACTTGGCGGGAAAAACAACTGGAATACTCTTTCCGCCGAGGATTAATGCAGAATTATGAAAATTTCGCAACTTGCACCGACCATGCCCTTGATTACACTTGCAAATATTACAAAGTCTCGATAACAAAACAACAGAAGCACGCATTACTTGACTACTACTTCATGCTACCTGCATTCAAGGATGTGAAAGATGAGTTAGCCGATTTAGAAGCAGCTAATTTTCGTCTATTTGCATTCTCTAATGGTAGCGCTGAGACCATCGAAAAATTACTTGTAACAGCCGGAATAAGAAATTTCTTCTTTGGAATTGTTAGCGTTGACGATCTTAAGTCATATAAACCCAACCCTGCTGTGTACAACTACTTCTTAAGAAAAGCTAGAACTTCAGCTAGCAATGCTTGGTTAATATCAAGCAATCCATTTGATGTTATTGGAGCAGTTTCAGCGGGCATGCAATCAGTTTGGCTTAAACGTTCTCCTGACGCTATTTTTGACCCATGGGAAATAGAACCAACTATAGTCATAGAGAGTCTGAGTGAACTTAACACAAAAATATCACTGATTGAATCTCAAACTAACAACCAACTTAGTCAAAAATGATAAATATTCGCAATACAACCAAACTTGACCGTGATAGTGTTCGTGAAATTCACTTATGCGCTTTTCCTGAAAATGAGAACCAAGCTGTCTCTAAACTAGCCGTTGATTTACTAGACGAAGATACAACACCAGAAACGATATCACTTGTTGCTGAAGTTGGCGGTTCACTAGTGGCTAACATTGGTTTTAGCCCGGTTACTATTCATGACAACCAAGAATGGAGCGGATATATTTTGGCACCGCTAGCGGTTAAACCTGAATATCAAAAATCCCAGCTTGGCTCAGGGTTAATAAAAAATGGAATTGAGCAGTTATCTAATAAGGATGTCAATATGCTGTTTGTTTATGGCGATCCCAAATACTATGGTAAATTCGGATTCAAACCAGAACTTGCTTCAAACTATGCACCTCCTTACACACTCAAGCATTCTTTTGGATGGCTGGCACTCACCTTAAAAGAAGATATTTCTATACAATTACCCACTCAAATAAGCTGTATAGATTCTTTAAACCATCCCGAATTATGGTAATCGACATACCCGATGGTGGTAAGCACATACAACTACACTTGAATACGCAATCCTGAGTTATACTCTCTTATGTAAACGGAGTATCTACATGATCAAACCCCATGCTATAGACCATATTGTATTACGCACTGACCAGTATCAGGCACTAATAGCTTTCTACTGTGATGTAATTGGCTGCACTTTAGAGCGTGAAACCTCTGAATCATTTGGTTTAACTCAACTACGAGCAGGAAATTCATTAATAGATATCGTTGATGTAAAAGGAAAGATCGGTCAACTGGGTGGTCCTGCCCCACACAGTACTGGCAATAATGTTGACCACTTTTGCTTACAGATAGAACCCTTTGATGAAGAGGAACTGCGCAACCACTTGCAACAACATGGAGTAGAAGTAAGTGAATTTCAAGAACGCTACGGTGCCCAAGGCATGGGACGCTCAATTTATATTAAAGATATTGCTGGTAATAATCTTGAATTACGCTCAGTAATTGAATCTGTTAACTAACAAGGAATTTATACATGTCTGAATTTAAAAATGTATCTGTTGTCAAACAAGCTAATGTGTATTTTGATGGCAAAGTTAGCAGCAGAACAGTGATTTTCCACGATGGCTCACGTAGAACACTAGGCATTATGCTGCCTGGAGAATATGAATTTAACACTGAAGCTAAAGAATTGATGGAGATTTATAGTGGCCAGCTAGATGTACTGTTACCAGAAAGCCAATGGCAAACTATTGAAGGTGGACATAGCTTTGAAGTACCAGCAAATTCTAAATTCCAGTTAAAAATTCACCAGTTAACAGATTACTGCTGTAGTTTCATTGAGTAGTAATCCCATGGACTGGATAAGCGCCCTTCTCATCACACTACTGGCCGCAACTTTACTTGCCTTTGCCTACGGATTTATCCCTTACCCTTATGGCGTACTTATTTTATTAGCTATGCTTGCCACCCGATTTTTCTTTTTGCGTAATAAAAAGTAACAATGCTCAACACTTTATCTACTCATGGCAAATGAGGTAATGAAACAACATTCAACTAAAGCTATGCACTAAAAGTGGCGCATCCATGCGCCTATTCTTCCTTAATTCAAGCCAGTCAGTCTGCTAGAAAGTGTTTATTACAACTGCGAACGCTGTAGACATGCCCACAACTAATGCAGCAGTATCCACATATTCAGAGCTTTTCATAATGTTTGCTTTGGCAACAATGCTATTCATGATTTCACCTATATAAATCGAGTTAAAAATTTTTGTTGGCATAAATATATAGCAACACAATCAATTTATATATTGAAATATTTTTAATATTATGATTTATTTTATAAATGAGTAGTTTTGCATCAACCTACACGCCCTTAGTAAAAGGCGAATTATCCAAAATAGCCTCGCGTAAGTCCGCGCTGCAATGCTTGATAATGTCTGATGCTTTCTTTTGAATCACCTTATCACCCGTTAACAAATAAGCACGCCGATAATAATCAACCGCCAGAGCTGGATTAGATGCTGCCAGCTCTATACCCATGGTAAAATAGAATGAAGCTTGTTCATTAAGATAATTAATATAAAGTTTGATGTCTTTTTTAAATGCAGTTTTGTTTTGACTATTAAATTCAATATATTCAGTGCGCACAAAATCAGATGGCACATTAGCTTGGGGCGTTTTAATTACCAGGGTTTCTTTGCCTAACTGCTGAAGCAGACCAATTTCATAAAAAATATTGGCAATAGTTTCTGGGCGCACATCTTCTGTAATAATAGCAATACCTACAGGCACTGACATGATCATTTTCCAGATCTTTTCCAACAAATCACGTCCGGTACGACGACTACCCGCATCAATACATTGAAAGCCAGCCGGTGCTAAAATGTCACTTAATTGTTCACGAATGGCGGCGATATTAGCAGGCGGATTGCCTAAGGCAGTGGCGATAAAACAGGTTTTAGGACTAGTAACTACCGAACCTGGCCTTGGTAGGTCACCATCAGTAGGTCGGTAATAAAACAAGGGTTAACTTGCTTTCTTTTTTACGACCGGTATTCCTTTATACGGCCCAGATGATTTTTTATGGTCCACAATCTGCCCCTTGTCACGGTCAATTTTGACGTAGTGACCTGATCTAGGATTCTTAATTTGTACGATTGTGCTCTTTTTTGGCATGACAATATAACAATTAACTGATGGTTAATTATTGCCAGTTTGGGTGTTTTTGTCTAGCGCAGCAAAATGAACCATTGAACTAGGTCATTAAAAATAACTAGCTGTTATTCCGCACCGCAACAAAGGTTGTATAAGGTACAAACATATGGCCTATTCGACGAAACAATGGGTTACTGGTAATAATTTTTGCTACCCAATGCTTAACTCCACCCTCAGTGGTATCGACCAAAATATCAAATTTGTCTTTGCACTTAAATCCGCGTTGTTCAAAATACTTTTGTAGTTGAAAGAATGAAAACCAGTGCACTGCCGGATATTCAGCATGGTTCACCCAATGCGGCTTGGTAGTTACAGATAGTTTAACCAAGTACTTTTTGATAAAGCCTGGATACCAACTATAAAATGGCAATGCAAATTCATATTGCTTTGGACAGAGCTTATTTGAAGTACTTAAATATAGCGTGCCATTTGGTTTTACCATACGCATTGCTTCATTCACGCACGCATGCCAGTCTTCCACATGCTCTAATAACTCAGGAAGAATGCAGACATCAGCAATGTGTGAGTCCCAAGGCAATTGCGTGGCACTACCCACGCGAAAATCAATATCATAGCCTTGTTCTTTGGCGCGTTTTTTAGCGATATCAATTAAACCTTCACTAATATCCAAAGCATAGACAGTATGATTCTTTTTTGCCCACATCATACTCTGCGCACCGGCGGCACAGCCCAAGTCTACAACGTGGAGATTTTCATTCGACAAACTCAGTTCTTTTCTCACACCTAGCATTAAATCCATTAATGCCTGTGAACGAAAGATAGTTTTATCTTCAACACTAGCCTGGTCATAATACTCAACGAATTTATCTTCAACTTGTTCCATAAAGTTGTATTCCTGACTTATTAAAAGGAGCATTAAAAGAAGCGTGGCGCAACAGCACGCAAAGTACTCATTTATGAAGACATTTTATGCTAACAAGGTTGTATTATTACAAACCGTTGACTAACGTGTAGCTGGTAAACTTGTATAGTGTGTTGCCGGTCACAAAAGGATTTAGACAAAGCGACTGTATGTAGTTAACTGGCAGGAATTAAAGCTATTTGTAATCAGTGCGTGTATCAAGTGCTTGAGACAATGTATTAAGATCAATATATTCAAGTTCACCACCTATAGGCACTCCTTGAGCCAGGCGTGTGGTACGCAAACCATTTTGCTTAGCCATTTCCGCAATCACATGAGCAGTCACTTCTCCTTCCATGGTTGAACTTGTGGCTAAAATAATTTCCTCTAAATCACCCGACTGTAAGCGCGCTTCTAACTTATCCAAACCCAATTGATCAGGGCCAACACCATCTAACGGAGATAACTTACCCATTAATACGAAATACACACCATTATAAGAAGTGCCATTTTCGATAGCCATCAAGTCAGTCGGTGTCTCGACAACACACATTTGTGTCGATTTGCGATTTGGGTTGCAGCAAATCTCACATAGATCTTGCTCGGTATAATTGCGGCATTGTGAGCAGTGCTGAATTTTTTCAACCGCTTCACAGATATTTTGACCTAACTTCATCGCTTTATGGCGATCAACCTTTAGTAAGTGTAGTGCCATACGTTGCGCAGACTTCTGCCCGACACCCGGTAATAATTTTAACGAGTCAATAAGTTGTGTGAGTAATGGTGAATGTTCAGCCACGTAATAATTATTTAATCAAGCCAAGTAAATTGCTAGAAAGGAAGTTTCATTCCTGGTGGTAATGGCATACCAGCAGTTAAACCTGCATACTTGTCTTTGGTTTCCTGCTCCAACTTGTGTACCGCATCATTCAAAGCCGCCGCGATCAAGTCTTCCAGCATTTCTTTATCGTCACCAACCAAGCTATCATCAATTGCAATACGCTTAACTTCATGACTGCCCATCATAGTAACTTTCACTAAGCCACCACCAGATTGACCCTCAACCTCAATCAATTTGATTTCTTCCTGCGCTTTCTGCATGTCTTCTTGCATTTTTTGCGCTTGTTTCATCAAGTTTCCTAAACCACCTTTCATTGTTCGCCCTCTTGTTTTGCTTGTATAGATCCTGGCACTATTTCCGCTTGCATATCCCGTTTTAAGGCCTGGACAAAATCATCATCCTCCAAACTCGCTTGTGCCTGACTTAGACGCTCAGTTTCACGGTCGCGACTCTGTTGCGCGGGACTATCTATTTCTTCCCGCATTACTTCAATGGAAACAACAGTATCTTCACCATATGTTTGTTTGAGTTTTTGTGTCAACTTAGACACTGTCGCACCAGCCATTAGACTTTCATGTTCACTGGCAAGCAACAATTTAATTTTATTATCTTCAAAGCTTTGTAGAGCACAATGCGTGGCTAACGCTTTTACTACACCTGATATTTTTATATTCTCAATTATCTCCAGCCATTCTTGTGCAGCCATAGTTTTAGGCCGGGTAGTAGTCTGTGCTTCAGCTTCTTCAACTACTTGAACATCAACATGATTAGATTCATTTATCGCTGATGTTACAGTTACCTCAGGTTTACCTGACACTGTTTCCTGGTTTATTGATACAGTGGCATCTGCTGGTGCACTACTTTTACCATTATTAGTACGTTTGGCATGCGGCACTTTTGTATCGCTTGCCGGCCTAAACATAATCATACGCAGTATCGCCATTTCAAAACCGGCCCGTGGCGAGTGCGCAAGGTATAAATCTTTACGACTGTTTAACACAACTTGATAAAATAACTGAATATCTTCGGCGGCTATTTTTTCACTGACTTTATTAATCGTAGCCGCAAACAAAACTATCTGATTTTTATAATCAGGTACCGCCTGCGAAATGGCGGCGGCATGAAAAATAACAATTAACTGATCAAGTAATTTAGTAAAATCAACATTTAATGATGTAAGCGCATGGACTAAATGCATAGCTTTAGCCGCATCAAACTCACAGATAGCATCAATTAATGCATCTACTTGCTCGCTAGGCACAGTACCCAGCATCTGGCTAACTGTTTGCTCCGATACATTACCGCCAGAATAAGCAATAGCTTGATCGAGTAGGCTTAGTGCATCACGCATACTGCCATCCGCAGACTCTGCTAATTGAATTAATGCACTAGATTCTGAACTAATATTTTCCGCAGTTAATATTTTTTGTAGCTGACCTGCGATTTGCTCAGTGGAAATATGTCTCAGAGTAAATTGCAGACAGCGTGACAATACCGTGACGGGTAATTTCTGCGGATCGGTTGTTGCTAATAGAAATTTTACATGCTCAGGCGGCTCTTCTAAGGTTTTCAGCAAAGCATTGAAGCTATGCCCGGACAGCATATGTACTTCGTCAATAAGGTAAATCTTAAAACGCCCGCGAGTCGGCGCATATTGTACATTTTCAAGTAACTCACGTGTATCTTCCACGCGTGTGCGCGAGGCAGCATCCACCTCAATCAAATCTACAAAGCGGCCTTCAGCAATAGCTAGGCAAGCTCCACACTTGCCGCAAGGCTCTGCAGTAATTCCCTCTTCACAGGTAAGTGCTTTAGCCAAGATACGTGCCACAGTAGTTTTACCTACGCCACGAGTACCTGAAAATAAATACGCATGATGCAAGCGGTTGGCGTTTAACGCATTCACCAGCGCGGTGACCACATGCTCTTGGCCCACGATATCGGCAAACGTTTGCGGACGCCATTTTCGCGCTAGTACTTGATGAGACATTGATTATTTTTTGGTTTGGCGGCAACCTGTGCCAGTAGGGTCTCAGCACCCGAATCAACCGTTACCGTTGCTCCCTTCCGGGCCTGGCGGGGTTCACAATCTATCGCTGCAAAGGAACCGACACAGATCACCAATACTCTTTGAGTCATAGTAACATCTCAGCACACCAAATCTGTGTCAAAAATGCAGTGTGTATGTAATCTGGATGCATAACTTATTTTAAAGAATGGGCAACATACTTGGATTAAAAATGAAGTCAAGAACAGATTATATTGTCATATTTAATTCTTTATTTTTCAATAAGTTAAATAATATTATTAAAAATTTATTTTTAAATTCATGTTAAGTTAAAAAAATATGACAACTCGATTTGAGCACTAATTATTCATATTGCCATGATTAATCGAAGAGAATTTATCCAACTATTATCACTTGCTGCTGTCAGTGGCATGCTGCCACGAAGTAGCTGGTCAAATCCTCAACAACTTTATGATGTTCCTTCATTTGGCAATACACGCTTGCTGCATTTTACGGATTGCCACGCACAGTTAATGCCTATTTATTTTCGCGAACCAAATGTAAATATTGGTTTAGGCAACTCTTTTGGCAAGCCTCCGCATCTTGTTGGCCGTTCATTACTTGAGCATTTTAATTTACCGAGTGACACACGCCTGGCCCATGCTTTTACACATTTACAGTTTAATGAAGCGGTAGAAAAATTTGGCAAAGTCGGAGGATTTACGCATCTGGCAACATTAATTAAACAGTTACGTGCAGCTGTCGGTGATAATCAATCATTACTGCTAGACGGCGGTGATACATGGCAAGGTTCAGGCACCGCATTGAAAACTCAAGGCATGGATATGGTCGGTGCATGCAACATACTTGGTGTAGATATCATGACTGGCCATTGGGAATTTACCTATCAGGATAAACAAGTATTAAAAAATATACAGGCGTTTAATGGCGAGTTTATTGCACAAAATGTATTTGCTACTGAAGAAGCATTGTTTGATGGCGCTGAAGTTTATGATGAAGACAGCGCTCATGTATTTCCACCTTATACGATTAAAGAACTAGCACACAGTCGCATTGCAGTAATTGGTCAAGCTTTCCCGTATACACCGGTAGCTAATCCAAAACGTTTTATTCCAGATTGGACTTTTGGTATTAATGAAACTGAGCTGCAAACTTTAGTTAATGAAATACGAGAGTCGCACAAACCAGATGCAATCATTTTGCTTTCACATAATGGCGCTGATGTTGATATCAAAATGGCAGGCGCGGTTAGCGGCATTGATGTCATTATGGGTGGACACACACATGATGGGATACCCAATGCACAGGAAATCAGTAATGACCAAGGAATCACACTTGTAACTAACGCAGGCTCCAATGGTAAGTTTATTGGTGTAATGGACTTAGACATCAAACAAGGCACAATAAAAGGTTACCAATATAAATTGTTGCCGGTCTTTTCCAACTTATTAGATATTGATCAGGACATGCAAGCTTATATTAGTAAAGTTCGTGAACCATATTCTGACTGGTTATCTGAAGAATTAGGCACGACAGAAACTACTTTATATAGACGTGGAAATTTTAACGGCACGTTCGACCAGTTAATTTGCGATGCACTACGCCAGGAAAATGATGCACAAATTTCTTTATCCCCAGGCTTTC
>JANQKJ010000015.1 GCA_028281205.1 Gammaproteobacteria bacterium | reverse complement strand
ATTGAAAATGGTAGGAAACCTGTACCAGAAAAATTGATTAACGATGTATCTAATTATTTTACTGAGCACGGAATATCAAAATCTGAATGGCAAAGGTTAGCTGAAGAATCTTCAACGCAATTTAAATTAGACTTAGTTGATGCTAGTGAAGATGACAGGACACTTTATTTAGCATTTGGACGCAGCGCTAAATTGCTTCCAGAAAAAGAAAAGAAAAAAATTATGGAAATTTTAAGAAAATATGAGCATATCTAAATACAGACAAAGCGGTGTTGAGGTTCCCTATAAAACTAGAAGGGAGGTTCGCCATACGGCTCATTACGTAAGAGATATATCAAAAGAAAAGTATGGTTTCGCTGAAGCCTGTTTTCCAATTGTCAGACTTATAGAAACATGGGGTAGTATGCCCGAGTGGAAGTGCCCAAACTACATTGTATTAGAAGACGATATGTTGCCTACCTGCTCGGCTAGCTTTCATCCAGATATGCAAACTTATTTTGTCCGTGAAACTGTTTGGGATTTAGCTTGGGATGACGATCCAGAATCACGCGAAACCCTCGCACATGAAACAGGTCACTGTGTTTTAAAACATCCATATGTTGGCTTGCAAAGAGCGTCGCTTGAATTTCATAACGTCGTTCCGGAAACAGATAGTGAGCATCAGGCTAACTGGTTTATGTGTGAGCTTTTAATGGATTCTCGTTTAATTACTTCAACTGATACAGTTGGAACATTAATTGATAAATTTAATGTAACTGAGGAACTAGCTAGATTTAGAATATTTGAACTAATGGCTGAAAGAAATAAGAACAGATGGAATAATACTAAAATTTAACTTCAATTTTGTTGTTAACCAATTATTAACTAAAAAATAATCGTGTTTGTTCTAATAATTCTCACCTATTGCAAATTTTTACTAGGACAAATACGACTGTGGAAAATCAAGATTTATTTTCTAGCCCAAGCGGTTTCTTAATTCCGCAACAAAAATATATTCGATCACAAAGTATGGGCTTGCCTGTATATGAAATACCATATTTCATATACTTAGTTTTTATCTTACCCCGTAGTAATAATAAGAATGAGCGATATATATAACATCTACTGTGATGAATCTTGCCATTTAGCAAATGATGGGCAGTCTTCTATGCTTCTGGGTTGCACTTGGTGCAAAAAAGAATCTGTAAAAGAATTATCCGCCGAATTAAAAAGATTAAAGAATAAATACAATAGTAATGGCGAACTTAAGTGGACAAAAGTATCAAAATCGCGCGAGGAATTTTTTGAAGAAATTGTTAAATGGTTTTTCATAAATAGCGAAATTCATTTCAGAGCACTGGTAGTACCAGACAAATCGATATTGGATCATGATCAATACAATGACGGCTCACACGATACCTTTTATTATAAAATGTACTTTTCGCTTTTGAACAAAATACTGAGTCCTACCGGGTCGTATAACATTTACATAGACATTAAAGACACGCGAAGCAAGTTTAAAGTAAAAGCACTAAGAGATGTCTTATGCAATGATAAATATGACTTTACAAAGCAGATGATATCCGGGATTCAACATGTTCGGTCACATGAAATAGAACTTCTTCAACTAACTGATTTTTTGCTCGGAGCTGTGGCGTATAAAAATAGAACATTAAGCGGAAGTGAGACAAAAATAAAAATAGTAAAAAAAATAGAAGAGTTACACAAAAGAGAAATTAATTACTCCACTTCATTATCAGAAAGTAAATTCAACATTTTTGTATGGCGGCCAAGCGAGTAGAAAAGATGGCGAATTTTCTTCCCAAAAGACTACCAAACGAAAACGACATGAACGTACTGTTGGCCGATGCATATTCTGTATTTACACAAGATTTCGTTACAAACCATCCTTATTATTTAAGTAAAAGAATTGATTTTGATCGACGAGTAATCAATGATGGAAAAGAAGAAGGTTTTTGGCATTTAGTAACAAGAGAAAAATCTGGTGTGACAAACCGATTACCAGAAAAAGATAGGGCGCGTTGTATACCGTGGATAAGACCTATCATTGAAAATTCGCATTATAATTGTGTTACTAGTTTTAGGTATCTAGAAGGCAGTGGCAAGGAACGTACTTATCTGTGGGTTGAGGATGAGGATTACGTAGTAATTTTAGAAGAAAGGCGAACCGCCTTTACTCTTGTTACGTCATTTAATGTTGATCAACCGTGGAAAAGAAAAAGTTTACGAAAAAAAGTTAGTAAAAAACTAAATTAATAGCGCCAAAAATACAAAAGCCGCCGTACTTTTACATACAGCGGCTTTCGAGTTCCTTCTACCGCAATTGGTAGATGAGCAATAAGAATATAGTGCTTAAGTTAAATTAATTCAACGATATAAATTCCCTGTGTATCGTATTAAAAGAGTATTTAATCGGCTTTTATTCAAACTGTTCTATACACGCAATGTAATGCAATACACTGTGCACTATTATCAATACATTAGAATATCTAGAATGATAACTAGTTCAAAAATTATTTAACTTGTTGATTTTATTGGTGCCGGAGAGGTGATTGGAACACCCGACCTACTATTTACGGATTAGTGAAGCAATATACGGAAAGTAGCCTCTAGGTAGCTCACTGAAATCAACGCTGATGCATAATAATATAACTTGTTGTTTTATATGGCAGATCCGGTGGGATCCGAACCAACGACAATTGGATTATAAATCCTATGCTTATACTACTGAGTTATGGAATTATTCAAAGCTTCAGCGAGACTAGGCAAAAATAATTTTACAAACGCACGACTGCAAGGATGCAGGAGGTAGAGTAACGCAGGAGCAGTTACCGAGCGTACACGTTAGTACGTGAGTATTGTGAAATTATTTTTAACAACGTCTCTGCAACGCAGCTAGCTTTGAAAAACTGAAGTCAAAAAAAAGCCTCGCAATGCGAGGCTTTTTTAAAAAGTGCTGAGTAGCTGATACTTACATCATTCCACCCATACCACCCATACCACCCATATCAGGTGCCCCATGCGCATGAGCCGCCTCTTCTTGAGGAATCTCTGCAACCATGGCTTGAGTAGTAATCATAAGACCGGCAATTGAACCTGCGTTTTGCAATGCAGTACGAGTCACTTTAGTTGGATCAAGAATTCCCATCTCGATCATGTCACCGTACTCGCTAGTTGCAGCGTTGTAACCAAAGTTACCTTCGCCGTCATCAACTTTAGCAAGAATGACTGACGCTTCATCACCAGCATTAGTAGTGATTTGGCGTAGTGGTTCTTCCATTGCACGGCGTGCTAAGTTGATGCCTGCAGTCTGGTCTTCGTTTTCACCAGTAACACCACTAAGTGCCTTGCGTGCACGAATTAATGCGACACCACCGCCAGGAACAACACCTTCTTCAACTGCTGCACGTGTTGCGTGTAGTGCATCTTCAACACGGGCTTTCTTTTCTTTCATTTCAACTTCTGTTGCTGCACCGACTTTAATTACTGCTACACCGCCGGCAAGTTTCGCCATACGTTCTTGCAGTTTTTCTTTGTCGTAGTCTGAAGTCGCTTCTTCGATTTGGGCACGAATTTGATCTACACGGCCTTTAATTGCATCAGCCTGACCTGCGCCATCAACAATAGTTGTGTTTTCTTTAGAGATTTGAATACGTTTTGCAGTACCAAGATCTTCCAATGTTGCTTTTTCTAATGACAAACCTACTTCTTCAGCAATAACAGTACCGCCAGTAAGAATAGCAATATCTTCTAGCATTGCCTTACGACGATCACCAAAGCCAGGTGCTTTAACTGCTGCCACTTTAACGATACCGCGAATAGTGTTCACAACTAATGTTGCCAGGGCTTCACCTTCAACATCTTCAGCGATAATCATTAATGGGCGACCTGCTTTTGCAACACCTTCAAGTAGTGGCAAAAGATCACGAATGTTGGATACTTTTTTGTCATGCAACAAAATGAATGGGTCATCCATATCACATGTCATATTGTCTTGGTTATTAACGAAGTAAGGAGAAAGATAACCACGGTCAAACTGCATACCTTCAACTACGTCTAGTTCGTTCTCTAGTGCGTTACCTTCTTCAACAGTAATCACACCTTCTTTACCTACTTTGTCCATAGACTCGGCAATGATGTCACCGATTGATGTGTCAGAGTTTGCAGAGATACTGCCAACTTGTGCGATAGACTTGTTGTCTGAACATGGCTTGGAATGAGACTTAAGTTCTTCTACTGCTAGAGTAATTGCTTTATCAATTCCACGCTTAAGATCCATTGGGTTCATGCCAGCAGCCACGGCTTTCATGCCTTCGCGTACAATTGATTGCGCAAGTACTGTTGCTGTAGTTGTACCGTCACCAGCAACATCAGATGTTTGTGAAGCAACTTCCTTCACCATCTGTGCTCCCATGTTTTCCAGCTTGTCTTCTAGTTCAATTTCTTTCGCCACTGATACACCGTCTTTTGTGACTGTTGGTGCACCGAATGATTTATCTAAAACTACGTTACGGCCTTTAGGACCTAATGTTGCTTTTACTGCATTTGCCAAGATGTTTACACCTGCCACCATGCGGGCTCTGGCTTCATCTCCAAAAGTAACTTCTTTTGCACTCATTTGCGTTTACCTTCGTTTAAATTAATTTTATGGGTTATAAATATTTGCTTAGCCTTCGATGACAGCCATCACGTCATCTTCACGCATGACGAGTAAGTCTTCGCCTTCGACTTTTACTTCGGTGCCGGAATATTTTCCGAATAGCACTTGGTCGCCAACTTTAAGATCCAAGGGACGAACCTCACCATTGTCTGCAATTTTGCCGTTACCCACGGCAAGCACCTCACCTTTAATAGGTTTTTCTGTAGCAGAATCTGGAATCACGATCCCACCAGGGCTGGTGCGTTCTTCTTCCATTCGCTTAACTACTACACGGTCGTGTAAAGGACGTAAATTCATGCCGTATTTCTCCTGACAATTAATTAACTATAAATTCTTTTATTTATTAAAGAGTTACTGATTTTGTTAGCACTCTAGTCGAATGAGTGCTAATAATACGTTTCGCCCTACTATTGTCAAGGTGTATTTGTTCGCTGGACTGCTTAGTCATCGTTTTTCTTGAATTCACCTTCGATGACATTGGGGTCATGTGGCCTGGGTGGCCGTTGCTGCGGATTGAAACCCGGGCCTGGTCGGAAGCCGGCACTGAAGCTGCTGGTGACTGCCATATTTTTGATTGCCCAGGCAATCAGTGTCTGGCGGGTAAATGGAATCAGGCATAAAAACCCAATCGCATCAGTCAGAAAACCGGGAGTAAGCAAGAGCGCGCCACCAAAAATCAGCGCCACACCTTCAAGCATAGTATTGGCGGGTAACTGGCCAGTGGCCACTTCCTGCTGAAATTTAGCCATGGTGTTAAAGCCCTGCGCGCGTAATAAAGACACACCCAGTAAGGCAGTAGCAATGACTAATAGCACCGTAGGCAATGCACCAATTAACCCACCCACCTGTATGAATAGGTAAATTTCGATTAAAGGTACGCCAATAAACAGCGCCACCATAATGGGGAAGCCGCGCATTAGGCTGGTGTATTGTTCAAAATCATTACTCCTATATAGTGACGCCTGCGCATAATTACAATGGCGCACAAAATATTTAACCCCGATATTTCATGCACTATTTACTAAAAGCCTATGCCTACAGAAAATAGCCAACAAATACTGTTAGTTATGACTACAATCACGGACATCGATAAGGGAAAATCGCTCGCCCGTCAGATTATCGGTGAGCAGCTCGCCGCCTGTTGCAACATAGTGCCCGGCATCACATCTGTTTATCGCTGGCAGGATGAACTGTGTGAAGAGCAAGAGTGTCTACTTGTAATGAAAACCGTTGAAAGCCGGTTTAATGAGTTAAGTAAATTTATCAGTATGCGACACCCTTACGAAACACCGGAAATAATCGCATTACCAATCACCGCAGGTTCACAAGAGTATTTATCATGGGTTACCCAAGCAAGCAGTTAAAGCAGCTATCACTATGGAAGCACGCATTGTTTGTGTTTATTTTGCTATGCGTTTCCAGCGTGTCAGTGGCATCCAATCTATTTGGTGGCTCATCTCAACAAGAGGAATTCTTAACTGTTGATGAAGCTTTTCAGCTTACCTCCACAGTTAAATCTGCTAATGAAATAAAGTTATTCTGGAATATTGCTGACGACTATTATTTATACCGCAAGCGCTTAAGTGTCAGTAGTGAAGATGGCAATGCCAGTGTCGGTGAACTTGGCCTGCCTGATGGCAGGATGTACCACGATGAATTCTTTGGTGATGTAGAGATATATGAAAACAGCCTGGATATGTCTGTTCCTATCTCTGCCACTAGCGACTCTATCCAACTAGTTGTTGGCTACCAGGGCTGTGCACACGCAGGCCTTTGTTATCCACCCGTTAAGAAAACTGTTTCTATTGAACTACCAGCAGGCAGTGCCGGTAACAATGATAGTAATAATGTAGTTCTCGCAAGTAGTAACACCAGCAGCGTAAATACTGCCAATGAAGAAGACAGTATTTTGGCTGACTTAAAAGATTCCAGCCCACTATATGCCATCCTATTAAGTCTGGGCTTCGGCATACTGGTGGCATTTACGGCATGTATGTACCCCATGATTCC
Organism: Gammaproteobacteria bacterium; assembly: GCA_028281205.1. GTDB lineage: Bacteria > Pseudomonadota > Gammaproteobacteria > UBA4575 > UBA4575 > UBA1858. The sequence continues at coordinate 22,796 of JANQKJ010000015.1, read as the reverse complement.
CATCCTCACTTCTCTGATTATGGGTCAGGGTGAGAAGATCACTACCTTCAAAGCATTTAGTTTATCGTTAAGCTACACCCAGGGTCTGGCACTTACCTTTGGTGTACTTGGCGCCATTATGGCAGTCATCGGCGAAGCCCTGGGTATTCAGGGCAGCTTGCAAACACCCTGGATTCTGATTCCCTCTGCACTGTTATTCATTGGCCTGGCTTTATCGATGTTTGGCTTTTATGAAATCCAGGTACCCAGCGCTATTCAAAGCAAGCTTAATGAACGCAGTAACCAGCAAAAAGGCGGCTCATTACTGGGCGTGGGTTTAATGGGCGTGTTGTCGGCACTTATCGTCGGACCTTGTGGCGGCCCGGTATTACTTGCAGTACTAGCTTTTGCTGCCCAATCCGAAAGCCCGCTGATGGGTTTCTTATACTTATGGGTATTTGGTACCGGCATGGGCTTGCCGTTGTTGATTATGGGTTCCGGCGGAGGTGCATTGTTACCTAAAGCCGGTACCTGGATGGATAAGGTCAAAGCGACCGGCGGGGTAATAATGATCGCATTGGCGATCAGTTTCCTGGAAAGATTAAGCCCAACCTACATTCCTACCGCGATTATTATGTTGATGTGGGGTGCACTATTAATTGTAGTTGGCGTATACCTGGGTGCCCTGCAGTCACTACCGGAAGAAGTAAGTGGCTGGCGCAAATTCTGGAAAGGCATTGGCCTGGTATTTCTCATCTATGGTGCGGCCTTCCTGGTCGGACTGGCCAGCGGAGGTAAAGATACAGTTAAACCTCTTAGCGGAGTTATTGTTTCCGGCCAGCATGCCGCAGGCAGTGGTCAGCACGCAGCATTTACCCGTGTGAAAACAATAGCTGATTTAGAGCGTGAACTGGCGACAGCCAAAGCAGCGGGCAAGCCGGTGATGTTGGACTTTTATGCAGACTGGTGCAGTTACTGCAAAGTCATGGAAAAGAAAGTTTTTCCTGACCCGGCGGTAGTTGCAGCACTGGAAGGGGCAGTGTTGTTACAAGCCGATATTACTGTTCAGGATGAAGAGGACAAGGCGCTTTCCAAGCACCTGAATATGTCGGCACCCCCGATGCTCTACTTTTGGGATAAAGATGGCAATGACCTGCGCGCCCAACGCCTGACAGGAAACGTCACGGCCGAGGAGCTGGCAGCGCACGTGAATGCCATATTCCACTAGGCTTCAGCGTTAATACAGCACTGGCACTATCCTGGTGCTACACCAATCTTGTAGCAAAATATCGTTATATTGCCGCTATATTCGTCTATCTTGCACTGTATTAGACAGCTTTTAGTTTTTCCGGCACAATACGCCTGAATAAAAATATAATCCCCCACACGATTCCAATAATAAAATGAGCAAGATCCTTCTTCTGAACGGTCCAAACTTAAATCTGTTGGGCGCGCGCGAGCCAGAAGTTTATGGCTACGAGACACTGGCTGATATTGTCGATGCCAGTACCGCGCATGCGAATTCCTTGGGACATGAATTACTGCACCTTCAGAGTAATGCCGAACATGAATTAATTGATCGCTTGCATACTGCCAAAAGTGAGAAGGTGGATTTTATTATTATTAATCCTGGCGCATTTACCCATACCAGCATTGCTCTCAGGGATGCATTTTTGGGCGTGGCCATTCCGTTCATAGAAATACATATCTCTAATGTGTTTGCACGCGAAGAATTTCGCCAAGTTTCGTTTTTATCAGATGTTGCGGTGGGCATTATTTCTGGCATGGGGACACAAGGTTATCAACTTGCCATCAGTGCAGCAGACAAACAGTTAACTCAATAATAAAGATACGTCACATGGATATACGAAAAGTAAAAAAACTTATCGAATTGTTAGAAGAATCCGGTATTGCAGAAATTGAAATTAAAGAAGGTGAAGAGTCAGTACGTATTAGTCGTAACAGCTCCAACGCACCCACCATGCCGGTTCAGTATGCAGCTGCACCCGCGCCTGCTGCAGCACCGCTAGCTAGCGCACCGGCAGCCGAAGCAAGTAGCCCGGAAGCAAATATTGTCAGCGGCCATCAACTGACGTCACCCATGGTTGGCACTTATTACGAAGCGCCATCGCCTGGTGCAACACCTTTCACCGAGGTTGGCAAACAAGTTAAGGAAGGCGATGTGCTATGTATTATCGAAGCCATGAAAATGCTTAACCAGATTGAAAGCGATAAAACAGGCACTGTAAAAGCGATCCTGGCTGATAATGGTCAGCCGGTTGAGTTTGGGCAACCACTATTTGTCATTGAGTAGAGTTAAGAAAAATCTAATTTACGCAAATACTGAAAACTGAGGAAGCTCTGATTTACTAGTGAAGCGACTGAGACAAGGCAAAAATGTTTGAAAAAGAGGATTTTACTGACTAGTAAATGACGAATTACGAAAACATTTTTAACACAGTATCAGAGCAAATCAGAGCTTCCGTAAATTTAAGTTAAAGACACTATGTTAGAAAAAGTTGTAATAGCCAACCGCGGAGAGATTGCATTACGAATTCTTAGAGCATGCCGTGAGCTTGGGATTAAAACAGTGGCTGTGCATTCCACTGTCGATAGAGAATTAAAACACGTCAAACTGGCGGACGAGTCTGTGTGTATAGGCCCACCTCCGTCAACAGAGAGCTACTTAAATATCCCCGCCATTATTAGTGCCGCAGAGTTAACTGATGCATCTGCCATTCACCCGGGTTATGGGTTTTTATCTGAAAATGATGATTTTGCTGAACGTGTGGAATCCAGTGGTTTTATTTTTATTGGCCCCAAGGCAGAAACTATTCGCCGCATGGGCGACAAAATTTCAGCCAAGAATGCCATGCAGGAAGCGGGTGTACCCTGCGTGCCCGGCTCCACTGAGCCATTGACTGATGATTTTGCTTCCAACTCTAAGTTGGCGCATGAGATTGGCTACCCAGTAATTGTTAAAGCGGCCGGTGGTGGTGGTGGCCGTGGTATGCGTGTGGTACGCAGTGATGAAGAACTAGCAGACGCGGTGTCTTTAACTCGCGCCGAAGCAACTGCAGCATTCAATAATGGCACGCTGTACATGGAAAAGTTTTTAGAAACACCACGCCATATTGAAATACAAGTGTTGTCCGATACTCACGGTAACGCACTTTACTTGGCCGAGCGCGATTGCCCTATGCAACGCCGCCATCAAAAAGTGATTGAAGAAGCACCCGCACCAGGATTAAGCGATGAAGAAAGAGCATTTATTGGTAAGCGTTGTGCGGATGCTTGTAAGTTAATTGGTTATCGTGGTGCGGGTACGTTTGAGTTTTTGTACGAAAATGGAGAGTTTTACTTTATTGAAATGAACACACGTGTTCAGGTAGAACATCCGGTCACTGAATACATCACGGGTATCGATATTGTTAAGCAACAGTTATTAATTGCTGCCGGTGAAGCACTGTCAATTAAACAGGAAGATATCAAAATTAACGGCCACGCTGTTGAATGCCGTTTGAATGCTGAAGATTCGGATACCTTTATACCCAGTCCCGGCAAGATCACACGCTATCATAGTGCCGGCGGATTTGGTGTAAGGGTAGATTCGCATATTTATTCCGGTTACACCGTGCCGCCTAATTATGACTCTATGATTGGCAAGTTAATTACTCATGGTGAAGACCGCGCAACTGCTATCAAGCGCATGCAAGGCGCTTTGCAGGAAATGATCATTGATGGCATTAAAACTAATATTCCATTGCAGTTAAGACTAATGACCGACTCTGTGTTTAATGAAGGTCAGATGGATATTCATTATTTGGAGCGCTTACTCGAAAGCACCTCTTAAAAACTAGTTTATTTAATAGTTACGCGTAGACAACACTTAAAGGAAGCTTTGATTTATTAGCGAAGTGACTGAGACGCGACAAAAAACAACGAAAAAGCGCAGTGTATATGTCAATACATGAGTATTTTGAGTTGTTTTTTAACAAAGTATCAGAATAAATCAGAGGTTCCTAGATATTTATGCAGCAGCTAAGAATACAAACCCAATCACAAGCTGCTGAAGAAATTGAAGCATTATTATTTTCATGTGGTGCAGTCAGTGTGTCTTATGAAGACGCCGCAGATGAACCCATTCTCGAACCCAGTCTAGGTGATCACCCCTTATGGTCTAGGCTGTTCATGCAAGCTATCTTCACGAGTGAGCAAGATGTGCAACTAGTGACAAAAGCATTGCAAAATAACCAGCATGTTGATCAGCATATTGTCCTTGAACAAATTGCAGAACAAGATTGGCAAGCTGACTTTCAGCAACAGTTCTCTGCCATGCAATTTGGCCGATTATGGATTTACCCATCCTGGGAAGATAATCCTGCACCAGATGGCTTAAGTTTACAGCTTGACCCTGGACTAGCTTTTGGCACCGGACACCATGCAACTACAAGTCTATGCCTGTCATGGCTAGGAGCAGCCAACATTCAGGATTGCGATATTATCGATTTTGGCTGTGGTAGCGGCATACTTGCACTGGCGGCATGCCGGCTTGGTGCTAAACATGTGTATGCAGTAGATATTGACCCGCAGGCCCTACTTGCAACTAAAGATAATATTACCCGCAACCAATTGCCTTTGAATAAATTTACTATCGGCAATATCGATTGTTTGAACGCCGTTAACAGTGACATTATTATTGCCAATATTCTCGCCGCTCCTTTGCAGAAGCTTGTAAAAACTTTTCATAGCCATATAAAACCTAATGGCACTCTAGTGGTGTCAGGTATCTTACAGTCACAAATTGCACTCATTACTGACCACTATAAGTCTATGTTCAAGTGTCAGCAGGTTTACCAGCAAGAGGAATGGGCATGTATTTCATTTGCCCGTATTGGTTAATGAAAATGTTTGTGGTCGCTGATTAATTCTCGGTAAACTGCCTCTATGTTTACTCGCTGCCCAAGTTGCCGTGCTGCTTTTAGTATTACCCAACAACAATTAGAAATTGCTGCGGGCATGGTACGCTGTGGCATGTGCGAACATGTATTTGATGCAAAATTATTTTTGTTCAACCAGCCATTAGAAGAAGAAAGCCATACAGAAAGTTTACAAGAAACCAAACCGGTTGATATCGAACTGGATGGTGGTGACAATTCTACTATCGACCTAGAAGTATTGGATCGAGAACTGCATGGTGACGAACCTGCTGAGATCAGCGAAGTAACAAATATTGTTGATGACAAACTGGAAATCGAACAGGAATCGGCTGAATCCCAAAACGATGCACAAATAGTGGATGCAGCTATTCCAAAAATTATTGCTGATCAAGTATCAAATTTAGAAAAACAGCCCTCTAAACTTAAGCCTATTCAATGGCTGGGCTTTGTATCTGCAGGCGCTTTAATAGCGATGCTTGGCTTACAAGTAGTTGCAGCCTTTAAACTGGACTTGATTGCCGAACATTACCAGGATCAAATTTGCGAATGGATCGCCTGCACCATAGAAACACCGCGTGCAGTGAATAAAATCGAGGTTCTGAATCGCAGCATTTATACTCATCCCTCAGAAACTCAGGCATTGATGGTGACACTCACCATTATTAACCGTGCACAATTTTCACAGCCCTACCCAATTATTCAACTGCGCTTTTTAAATACTGCCGGTAGTGTGATTGCCGCAAGACAATTTAGTGCTGCCCATTACCTGCGTGAAAAATGGGTACCCCAAAGCCTGATGGCATCTTCGGTACCGCTCTCTATCCTATTGGAGGTTCATGATGTGGGTGAAGAAGTGGTAAGTTACGACTTCAACTTCTTATGAGATTAACTTCTCACATCCATGCACATAGGCCCATACAAACTAGCTAATAATTTATTTCTTGCCCGCATGGCAGGAGTGAGTGATTTACCTTTCCGTAAATTATGCCGCCAACATGGTGCTGGCTATTCAGTTACTGAAATGGTCAGCTCGGATCGGCGTCTGTGGCACACTAATAAATCCTGTTTGCGCCGCGTACACGCGGATGAACCCTCTCCGCGGGCGGTACAAATTGTTGGTTCCGACCCCATTCAACTTGCCCAGGCAGCTCAGTTTAATGTTCAGCACGGTGCTGACATTATTGATATCAATATGGGGTGCCCGGCGAAGAAGGTATGTAAAGTACAGGCTGGATCGGCACTGTTGGCGGATGAAGACCTGGTAAAACGAATACTGGATACAGTGGTGCAAGCGGTTGATGTTCCGGTGACTTTGAAAATCCGCACTGGCACGGATGAAAATAACCGCAATGGCGTAGAAATTGCCAGAATTGCTCAGGATTGCGGAATTCAAATGCTAACCGTACACGGCCGTACCCGCGCTTGCCGCTTCATGGGGCAAGCAGAATACAACACCATTTGCAAGATAAAAAAATCTGTCAATATCCCTGTGGTTGCTAATGGGGATATAAATTCTCCAGAAAAAGCAAAAAAGGTCTTGGCAATTACCAACGCAGATGCGATTATGATCGGACGCGCGGCACAGGGTCAGCCGTGGCTGTTTCGCCAAATTGACCACTATCTGAAATTCAATGAAAAATTAGAACAACCTCCCCAGGCGGAGTTGCGAACTATTATATTGAATCATTTACACGAACTGTATTCCTTGTATGGAAAACAACAAGGGGTGCGAATTGCGCGTAAACATATTGGCTGGTACTTAGATAATATGCTTGGCTCGATACATTTCAAGAAGAGAGTATTTTCCGTAGCTGATGCAGATGTTCAGTTCAGTATGGTACGTAGTTATTTGCAAGACGCAGAATTTAAAATGGAGAACGTTGCATGACAAGTTCAGTTTCAAACTTAAATGTTTCTGAGTTACACCCAGTAACTCCTACTCAAACTCTCAGAGAGTCTGTTGCAGAGTCTCTGCGCAGTTATTTCAGTAAGTTAGATGGCCATGCGCCAGATGACCTGTACCGCATGGTGATCGAAGAAGTTGAAAAGCCTCTTCTAGAGTCGGTAATGAACTACTGTGGCGGTAACCAAACCAAAGCAGCCAAGTGTCTAGGACTCAATCGCGGTACTTTACGTAAAAAACTAAAGCATTACGACGTACGCTAATTCTCTAAAGCGCTAAATCAACAATGTCCTCAGCGACTAAGCGGCGGGTTCAACGCGCCCTGATTAGTGTTTCAGATAAATCAGGCATTGAAGAATTCGCTAGTCAGTTACATCAAGCGGGCATACATATCTTATCTACCGGTGGAACCGCTGCACAATTAAGTGCAGCGGGCATCCCTGTGACCGATGTAAGCGAACATACACAATTCCCTGAAATCATGGGCGGCCGTGTTAAAACCTTACACCCTAAAGTACATGGCGGCATCCTGGGCCGTGCAGAAACAGATGATGATGTGATGCAAGAACATGGTATCGACGCCATCGACCTGGTGGTCGTGAACCTGTACCCATTTGCCCAAACTATTGCACGCGCAGATTGCACACTGGATTTAGCGATTGAGAATATTGATATTGGTGGACCGGCAATGATTCGCGCGGCAGCCAAGAATCACGCGCGTGTCTCAGTAGTGGTTGATCCGGCAGATTACCCACAGCTGATTAATGAACTGTCTAGTAATGATGGCTGCATTAGCCATGCAAAACGTTTTGAATTAGCTACCAAAGCATTTAGCCACACTGCTGAATACGATGGCATGATTGCTAACTATCTCGGGCAGCAAAGTGATAATAGTTATCCCGCGACCATGCATTTCACTTTCAATAAAAAACAGACCATGCGCTATGGTGAAAACCCTCACCAAAGTGCAAGTTTTTATGCTGAGCTTAACCCCGATGAAGGTACAGTTGCAGCAGCAAAATTTATCCAGGGAAAAGAATTATCTTTTAACAACATCGCTGATACTGATGCGGCGTTACAGTGCGTTAAACAGTTCACTGCACCAGCATGTGTGATTGTTAAACATGCCAACCCATGCGGTGTTGCAGTCGGTGAAAATATTGCACAAGCTTATCAACGCGCCTACCGTACCGACCCTACTTCTGCATTTGGCGGCATTATTGCTTTTAACCAGCCACTTGATGCAGACACCGCAAAGCAAATCCTCGACCAGCAATTTGTTGAAGTAATTATTGCACCGGGCATGCAGTCAGGTGTAACTGAAGTGCTAAGTGCAAAACCCAACACCCGAGTACTTGATTGCACCAGCACAGCAAATACAACCAAAGGTTTTGATTTGCGCAAAGTCAGCGGTGGGATTCTTGTGCAAGACCAAGATAACGCAGTGGTACAAGCCGCGGATTTAAAAGTTGTTACTCAGCGACAACCAAGCGAACAAGAAATACGCGATCTATTATTCGCATGGAAGATTGTTAAGTTTGTTAAATCAAATGCCATTGTTTATGTGCGCGATGAGCAATCCATTGGCATTGGAGCTGGCCAGATGAGTCGCGTGTATTCAGCTAAAATTGCAAGTATTAAAGCGCAAGATGAAAACCTTGTAGTGCAAGGTTCGGTGATGGCGTCAGATGCATTTTTCCCTTTCCGCGATGGTCTCGATGCCGCTCATGAAGCTGGCATTAGTGCGGTTATTCAGCCGGGTGGCTCGCGCAATGACGCGGATGTTATTGCTGCAGCGGATGAGCATGGGATGGCGATGGTGTTTACTGGGATTCGTCATTTCCGCCACTGACAACAATCAAAATTGATCTTTTGCGCCCAAGCGTTGTACTCGTCATTCTCCAATGCTCATGTACTGACGTGTACACTGTGCTTGTAGAATGACTCGAGCCTAGCTTGAACACAAAATCTCTAATTTTGAGATCGGTTTAATTCATAAAAGCTTCGCCTTGTATCAGTCTCATTACTGACACTTTTATGATTAAGAAAAGCTTTAGCTAATACCCGGCAACACCCTGATTTACTTTAGATTACTTTACGCTACAAATTAGTTACTAAGTTATCCATGCCGATTGTTTTTCAGATTGCACAGATTATGTTTCCGCTGGTGGTGATTGTCGGCATCGGCATTGTTGTGGGCATTCGACAAAATCCGCAGTTGGATACAATCAATAACATTAATCTAAATGTTTTTATCCCTGCGTTAGTGTTTGCCTCTCTTATTCAGCAGCAGTTTGAGTTTAAAGAGTTTGCTTTGCTTGGTTTAAGTGGTTTCATTCTTGTGTTAGCGACGGCAGTGATTGCTATTCCGCTAGCAAAATTATTTTCCACAGCTTACCGCACGCTAGCACCGCCACTGATGTTTCACAATGCCGGCAATATTGGATTGCCTTTGATGAGCCTGGCTTTAGGACCAGAAGGTTTAGCTGCTGCTTTGATTTTATTTTTAGTCGGTAATATTACTCATTTTGGTTTAGGCTCATATATGCTTGACCACGATGCAAAATGGTTACGCAGTATCACCTCACCTGCCATTCTCGCAGCTGTGGCGGCAGTAGTTTTACAGACGCAAGGAATAGTCATTGCGGATTTTGTTATTTTGCCTATTGATATGCTGGGTAGCATTGCTGTACCGCTGATGCTTTTTTCGCTTGGCGTACAGTTAAGCCATGCCAACTATGATTATTGGAAGCTTGGTGTATTAGTCGGAGTGGCCACACCCATTGTTGGCGTATCATTAGCGTTGCTTATTTCCAGTATTGTCGCTCTTGAAAAAATTCAATTTGCTGCGTTAATTTTGTTTGGTGCTTTACCACCAGCAGTAATGAATTTTCTGTTTGCTAAGCGATACCAGCAAGAACCAACAAAAGTTTCTGCTATAGTTCTGGTGGGAAATGTATTAGGCATTATTAGTTTGCCATTAGCACTATGGTTTATTTTACCAGGCGTTAGTTAAGCAACGCTGAATTATCCTGGTGCTTCATTAGAAAAAAATAATCTAAAGAGAATCGTATGAAGAATATATTAGTGGTTGGCGGAGGCGGAAGGGAACATGCATTAGCATGGAAATTAATCCAGTCCGCACATACAGATAAAGTCTATGTTGCTCCTGGCAATGCGGGCACAGCGCTGGAAGAAAATATCGACAATGTAAATATTTCCAGTGATGATATTCCTGCACTAATTACATTCGCCCAACAAAATACCATCGACTTAACTATTGTTGGACCTGAAGCACCACTGGTTGCAGGCATTGTTGACCAGTTCCAGGCTGCAGGATTAAATATTTTTGGCCCCAAGCAGTACAACGCTCAGCTGGAGGGCTCAAAAAGTTTTGCTAAACAGTTTATGCAGCATTTCAATATTCCAACTGCTGCTTACCAAGAATTTACTGAAGTATCAGCCGCGCTCGATTATTTATCCAAGCAAACATTTCCTATTGTGATTAAGGCGGATGGCTTAGCTGCCGGCAAAGGCGTGGTTATTGCTCAAAATCAGCAGCAAGCTAATGATGCTGTTGAGTCCATGTTAAGTGGTAGCGCACATGGTGATGCTGGCAAAAAAGTTGTCATTGAAGAATTCATTCAGGGTGAAGAAGTCAGTTTTATTTGTATCGTTGATGGAGACACAGTAGTTCCTCTTGCCAGCTCACAAGACCACAAGGCGCGCGATAATGGCGACCTGGGGCCCAACACAGGAGGCATGGGCGCATACTCACCGGCACCATTAGTGACAGACCAGCTACACGCACAAATTATGGCTGATGTAATTCAGCCAACCGTGCAAGGTTTCATCGAATCAGGACACCCTTATCAGGGCTTCCTATATGCCGGGCTAATGATTACCCCGCAGGGGCAAACCAAAGTTTTAGAGTTTAATTGCCGCTTTGGTGACCCGGAAACTCAACCTATATTAATGCGCCTGCAAAGTGACTTAGCAAAATTATGTTGGGATGCTGCGCGCGGTCAGCTAATGGCTGGTGCACTTGATTGGAATCCTCAACCAGCATTAGGCGTAGTGATGGCCGCTGGTGGCTACCCGTTTGATTATGCCAAAGGCGCTACCATATCAGGCCTGGACACTATTGATGCCCAGCAGACTAAAGTGTTTCATGCCGGTACTGCACTCAATGGTGATGCCGTGGTTACCTCAGGCGGAAGGGTTTTGTGTGTGACTGCTTTAGGTGCAGATATCAAGTCTGCTCAAACTGCTGCTTATGCAGGGGTTAAAGCAATTGAATGGAAGGATGTTTATTACCGCGACGATATTGGCTACCGTGCTATAAACGCGTAATTAGAGATAGTTAAGTTTTTAGCGCTGTTGGTACTATTATAATGTATTTGTTAGCGTTGGTTTAATTACTAGCGCTTCATTGCTTCAAAGAATTCAACGTTATTCTTACTTGATTGCATGCGACCAAGCATGAATTCCATCGCCTCAATTTCATCCATTGAATGTAAGAATTTACGCAGTATCCACATTTTTGAAAGTACTTCCGGCTCAATTAATAATTCTTCACGGCGTGTACCTGAGCGATTGATATTCATTGAAGGATAAATACGTTTCTCAGCAACTCGGCGATCCAAATGGATTTCCATATTACCGGTACCTTTAAATTCTTCGTAAATCACTTCATCCATTTTTGAACCGGTATCAATTAGTGCGGTAGCAAGAATAGTTAAGCTGCCACCTTCTTCGATATTGCGTGCCGCGCCAAAAAAGCGTTTAGGCCGGTTAAGTGCATTCGCTTCCACACCACCAGACAACACTTTGCCTGATGATGGTGCCACAGTATTGTAGGCGCGCGCTAAACGTGTAATTGAATCGAGTAGAATAACTACGTCGCGTTTATGTTCAACTAGACGTTTGGCCTTTTCGATGACCATCTCCGCAACTTGCACATGGCGACTGGCAGGCTCATCAAAGGTACTTGATACCACTTCCCCTTGCACCATACGTTGCATTTCAGTCACTTCCTCAGGGCGCTCATCAATGAGTAATACGATTAGGTAAGTCTCAGGATGGTTGGCGGTAATACTTTGGGCAATGTTCTGAATCATGATTGTTTTACCAGCCTTTGGCGGTGAAACAACCAGCCCGCGCTGGCCTTTACCAATCGGCGCACAGACATCGATAATACGTGCGGTAATATCTTCGGTACTGCCATTGCCGCGCTCAAGATTGAGCATTTCATCCGGGTGTAATGGTGTTAAGTTTTCAAACAGTACCTTGGTTTTAGCATTTTCCGGGGTATCAAAATTGATTTTATCCACCTTAAGCATGGCGAAATAGCGTTCACTATCTTTAGGTGGCCTGATCTTGCCGGCGACGGTATCCCCAGTACGTAAACCAAAGCGCCGGATCTGGCTTGGTGATACATAAATGTCATCCGGTCCAGCAAGATACGAACAGTCCGCGGAACGCAGGAAACCAAACCCATCCTGTAAAATTTCAAGTACGCCATCACCGAATATGTCTTCTCCGCTTTTTGCATGTGCCTTTAAGATAGTAAAAATAATGTCTTGTTTACGCATACGGGCAACATTATCGATTCCCATGGTGCCTGCTAATTCGACCAATTCAGCAGCAGATTTAACTTTTAGTTCGGTGAGGTTCATAGATTACTTTTTGTTTTTACGTGAAATTATTGGAAGTACTTGTAAAGAAGTTGGGTGAATGAACTCAAACAACTGATATGTCATTTGGGTATTTAGGAATCTGTTTTCTTGCCGAATATGGCCGCTTCTTAAGCGTGTAGAAAAATATTTTACGTTACGTATAGTTCAGAAATCGGTCTGGGCAAGACGCTATTTGGATAGCGCTATAGTTGCAAGTTAGCACTAAATGCTATGTGCGTCTAGTCTATTTATCCCTCTTGGTCTGCCTTTAATCTATGTTAGATAGTAGTAGCTATATACTTTGATCAATAAACGCAGTGAGTTGTGACTTTGACAACGCTCCCACTTTTGTTGACTGCACATCGCCACCTTTAAATATCATCAGTGTCGGGATACCGCGAATACCAAATTTTGGTGGGGTCGCAGGATTCTCATCAATATTGAGCTTGGTAATTTTCAGCTTGCCCTCGTAGTCTGCCGCAATTTCATCAAGTATTGGCGCAATCATTTTGCATGGGCCACACCATTCTGCCCAGTAATCGACAAGTACTGGAACATCACTTTGAAGGACTTCCTGTTCAAAAGATGAGTCGGTAATGTGTGTGATATTGTCACTCACTGATATGCGCTCCTAAAAAATGTGAGAATATATTAAGCATCATTTTTAACGCATATTGACAGGGAAAACAAGCCATCAGCTTGCCTATTACAGCCAACGCTTATTCACATTCATAAGTTTTGATAGCACGTAAACTATGCGCATGATTAATGACAGTCTTTCAGTAGCCATTTTAGGCGGCAGCGGCTTTGTAGGCAGCGAACTTTGCGCCCAACTTACTGCGGCGGGCTATTCTGTTCGTGTACTCACGCGTCATCCGCAAAAATGTCGTCACTTAAAAGTATTACCTTCGCTAACAATTTTACCATTGGCAAAGTATCAAGCTAAGACTATTCGCCAACATGCATCCGGTTGCCATGCGCTTATAAATCTAATCGGTATCCTCAATGAAAAAGGTAACAACGGCAAACAATTTCATGATATTCACGTAGGTATTACCCGTGAAGCGCTGAACGCTTGTGAGCAAGCTTCCATTCCACGTTTGTTACAAATGAGTGCATTAAACGCTGATGCCGATGGACCCAGCTATTACTTGAGTAGTAAAGGCAAAGCTGAAAACTATATAAAAACTTTCACTGATGAGAGCATTAATTACACTATCTTTAGGCCCTCAGTTATCTTTGGTGAAAATGATAGTTTTTTAAATCGCTTTGCCGACTTGTTAAAAATTGTCCCTGGCTTTATGCCTCTGGCATGCCCGAATGCACGTTTCGCACCCGTTTTTGTAGGAGATGTCGTCAAACGCATGGTGCAATCAATTGATGACAAATCGACATTTAATCAAGCGTATGATTTATGTGGCCCACATACTTATACTTTGAAAGAACTCGTTCAGTACACAGCAAACATTTGTGGCTATAAACGAGTAATTATTGGGCTGCCTGACTTTTTATCCAGACTGCAAGCAAGCATCTTTGAATATATTCCCGGCAAGCCATTCTCTAAAGATAATTATAAATCACTGCAAATTGATAGTGTTTGTGAACAGTGTGAACCATGTCCAACCTCTTTGCAGGCAATTGCTCCCACATACTTAAGCAGAAGCGCTGGGGCAAACTTTAGTTATAACCCTGAATAAATCTCAACACTGCATACTTGCCAGTTGTTTTACTCTCTGCTGTTGTTCTACAGCACGCATACTTTCAACTGCGTGATAAAATTTATCAAACTTTTTATTGCAACGTTCATATAAGTCAACAAATAGCGGCACTAAATCACGATAAGTGGAAAACGCATTCAACTTTGCATTATTAATATCGTTTAATAACCAGTCTTTATATTGGTCATACCTATTCCATGCTTCAAGCTGTTCAGCCATTAGTTGCTGATATCCTGTTAACGCTTGCTGTTTTAAATCTTGCTTACTGTTGTCATCTATTGCTGATTGATAAATTTTTTGTAACTGCATTCTCAGGTCGCTAACAATGCGGTAAATTTCTTGTTTATGCTGATTAGCCTTAAGATAACGTTGTAAAGTATCTTGCTTGCCGTTATCAGCTAACCAGTAGGAAGTACCCAATTGCCCTACCGCAGTAGCAAACGCCTCATTGAAACTGGCATCATTTTTTATATATAGCTGCTGATGGGCCAATTCATGAAAAATATATTCAGCCGTAACCACTCGTCCGCGGTTAAGCATGCTGCTTAATACTGGATCGCTGAACCAACCTAATGTTGAATAAGCAGGCACTGGGGCTAGATAAGTTTCATAACCTTGTTGTCGTAGCTGGATAGAAAAATCCACAGCCTTATCGTAATCAAAGTAACCACGGTATGGCACACAGCCCACTATCCAGAAACACCAGTTTTTAGCGTCCAATGACAAAGGCTGCGCAGCAAACACTATCCATGTGACATAGTCCCGCTCAAGATTCACATAGCTGGTGTAGCTTTTATTGTCAGGCAGCAATAATTTTTCACTGGCAAACTTACGTATTTGTAACACTTCTGCTAATGCTTTTTTGTCGTCCGCATCGGTAGCTTCGCTTTCAATCAAGCTTTGAATTGATTGCCGCTGACTCATCATTTGCAGATGCCCGCTACTGGTATGCAGTAAATAGCCAAATGACGAACATGCGCTTATTTGTAGTAAGCTTATGCCTAATAAAATCTGCGTAAAAATACTTTTTCTAACCACCATACTATTAAATATACGATGCAAAAATTCTTGGTTGGAGGTGCAGTGCGTGACAAGCTATTGAGTCTACCAGTACATGAACGGGACTGGGTAGTAGTCGGTTCCACAGCAGAAGAGTTATTACAGCAAGGCTTTCATCAAGTAGGCAAAGATTTTCCTGTGTTCCTACATCCATCTTCGAATGAAGAATATGCATTGGCACGCACTGAGCGCAAATCGGGTAGCGGTCATTGCGGGTTTGATGTATTCAGTAGCCCTGACGTTACACTTGAGCAAGATTTACAACGCCGTGATTTAACAATCAATGCTATGGCTGAAGATGAAGATGGCACACTGATTGATCCATATGGCGGGCAAAATGATATTAACAAGCGCATATTGAGGCATGTTTCACCGGCTTTTTCAGAAGACCCGTTACGCGTATTGAGAGTTGCACGTTTCGCCGCAAGATTTTGGGCGCTTGGATTTACTATCGCTCCTGACACATTGGCTCTAATGAGGTCAGTTAGTGCTAGTGGTGAGTTAGAGCAATTATCCAAAGAGCGTATCTGGCAAGAAGCCCAATATGCCTTGGAAACTGATCACCCGGAAATTTTTATTCTTGTGCTATTACAAACAAATGCCTTGCAGCGCATTGCTCCTCACTTGGCAACTGCATTAGAGAAAAAGGAAACTTTATTAAACTTATCACAGCTCAAGCATATTACAAATCACTCACATCGATATGCTTGTTTAGTATTGCTCGCTAGCGAGATGGATAACGCTTTCAGTATTGACATAGCAAAAGCCATTAATCATTCATTTGCCAGCCCGGGTAATTTACAAGAGCTTGCCTTATTAGCTGTAAAGCATTTTCTGCCATGCTGCAGTTGCATGGAATCTAGTAGTGCTGAGATTTACTCTGTACTGCATGCACTTGATGCCTTCCGCCGCCAATCACGTTGTTTAAATATTCTGCAATGTATGCAGAGCGCACAAATCATTTTTAATTCATGCCCATCAAAGTCTCTATCGTTTTTGATTGAGCTGGTTCCCCAATTAAACGCAATTAGTATTAACGAAAAAGATAAGCAAGATCTGGATGGAAAAGTGATCGGGGAAACGATCAAAAAACTGCGTATTGAAGAAATTAACAAACAGCTAAAATCGATTAAATAAATAACAGTAACAATGCACCCAAAATCAGCCTATATATAACAAAAGGCATCATCCCAACCACATTGACAAAACGCACAAAAGCTTCAATACATAAATATGCGACCACACCAGAGATGAAAAATACTCCTAGCGTTGCGATATAATCAACATTTATTTGCGTAGAGTGTAATTGCATTGATTTATAGCTTATTGCCGCAAGGATGGTTGGAATAGACAATAAAAATGAAAACCGTGCCGCGGCAACTTTACTCAAGCCCATCATTAAACCTGCTGTTATTGTCACGCCTGATCTGGAAGTCCCGGGAATGAGTGCAAACACTTGTGCAAAACCAATAAATAATATAGCTTTCCAACCGAGCTGATATTCATTGCGTTGACTCTCGTGAACACGATCAGCATAAGCTAGCAACAAAGCAAATAAAATTGTGGTGGCAGCAATAACGTAAGCACTGCGCAAATATGTTTCAATAGCATCTGCAAATAACAAACCTGCAACTACAATTGGAATTGTTGCTACTGCTATGCCTTTCATTAAATGTAATGTTTCAGCATTCTCCGGTAAAGCCGAGTTGCTTAATGCTTGCATCATTTGCTTTAATTCTTTGCGAAAATAAATCAGCACCGCTAACAAGCTACCTGCATGAGCAGCAACGTCCATTAACAGACCTTGATCTTCCCAGCCCATGACAATAGACACTAATACAAGATGCGCCGAACTGGAAACCGGCAAAAATTCGGTTAAGCCTTGAATAATGCCTAATGCTATTATTTGAATAAAATCCACTTTGCTTTCTTTATAGTCGGTGCAATAAATCTCTAGTGGTAAATTGATGCCCGGATAAATCTAAGTTCTTACTCAACACCATAACCTGGAAGCGTTCGCCCATCTCTCCTGGCATTAATAATTTTTTCAGCTCGCTATGCTGATTAAGCGTAGTAAGCTGATCATCAAACGTTACATTTTCTAACAACTGACTGGCCAGCAAAAAATGCGCTTGGGTGGTATAGCAATCTATATGCAGCTTGGCTTTATCAGCCGCTTCCGCTAAAGCAGTAAAGTCCACATTGCACGAAATATCTTGCAAGCCAGGCCACAATAAGGGCTGCTCATTAGTCGTATGTTTAAAGTGGCACACTAATGTCCCCATGTGTCGCTGTTCATGATAGTACTCGCGACGAGGATAACCGTAGTCGATATAAAAAAATATCCCTTGCTTCACAAATGATGCAATTTGTTCGACAAAATTATCTAACTGTAAATTAATATCTGCGCGATAGGTATGCGTGTCCTGATTAAGCAGCTGCTGCGGTATACGTTCACGAACTAATTTTTCTAAATATTCATTGGCTAGATAATCACAAAACTCCAGCACACCACTACCGTCAACACAGACATAGCGTTCATTAATTTGATTATTACGTATGGCTAGCAATCTAACTGGTAATGCATCCACTACCTCATTGGCAATCACCACTGCATTTTCAATCAGCTGCGTTGGTTGTTGCAGCCAAACTATTTCGCATGTGTCTTTATGCTGAGCTAAATTGTGTTGCTGTCGTGCCCTCAAGGCAGCACTTTTTTCAACAATTATGTATTGCTTGGGTAAGCATTTTAATTGCTGTAGGCGAGTGATTAAATCATTAGCAAATTTGCCACTGCCTGCGCCAATTTCTACAACACATAAATTCGGCAGTGTTTTTTGTAGCCGTTGTATATATGCAGCAAATGCTGTCGCAAAATAAACACTGCGTTCCGGACTGGTTGTGAAGTCGCCATCAGCACCAAATATATCTGTGCCACTCTCATAGTAACCAAGCTTCTCACTGTACAAACACAGTTGCATGTAATGCTCGAAGCTAATTGCACCGTGTTGTTTTTCAATAGCCTCGACAATTACCTGCATACAACGTTGGCTGCGCTTTATTTGTTGAGGTGTAGGTGTTGGCATTTCAACCTTCATGTGTAACAACCACGTACTGTAAATAAACCAACCCCATCATACAGGTATGGTACATTAAGCAAACCAATGTCTAAAATTAATAAGCAATAAAAGTTTTACAGGAACTGCTATGTCTCAATTACCTACACGCGTAGCTTTAGTCACAGGCGCTGCACGTAGAATTGGTGCCGAAATCGTACGCAAGCTTCATGCACAAGGCATGAATGTGATTCTGCATTACCATGGCTCTCAAGATGCGGCTAATGACATTGCTAACGAGTTAAATGCCTTGCGCGCCAATAGCCTCGCAACACTGCAGTTCAATTTGCTTGAAATAGAAAAAATAGATTCTTTTATTCAACAAGCCGAATCTATATGGGGACGTTTAGATGTATTAGTCAATAATGCTTCGACGTTCTACCCAACACCGCTTGAAGACATAAACATTCAACACTGGAATGACCTGCTCGGCGTCAACCTGCAAGCTCCTTTATTTTTAAGTAAAGGCTGCGCATCCCAGTTAACGCAGCATAATGGCAGTATTGTTAATATTGTCGACATCCATGCCGACAGGCCACTAAAAGGTTATCCGGTATATGCCATCGCGAAAGCAGGTTTGGCTATGTTAACTAAATCTATGGCACGTGAATTAGCCCCCACAGTCCGCGTTAATGGAGTAGCACCGGGTGCGATTATGTGGCCCGAAGTAGAAGAGTATGAACCACTACACCAAGAGATCATTCAGCGCACCGCACTCAAACGTGAGGGCCATCCCAGCGATATCGCTGAAACCGTCTGGTTCTTAATAAGCAAAGCGGACTATATAACTGGGCAAATTATTTCCGTTGACGGTGGGCGTACACTAAGCAATTAAGCCGCACTAATTATGGCACTGATGGTGACGCAAATTTTTGTTTAGCCTGTGCGTCTATTTGTACTTGTTTCATATTCAGTGCTTGTTTATCAAACCTATCCCATAACTGGGTAAACGTTAGTCTAAGAATAGGGTGCGTCATATCTCCTGCGATATCGACTAATGGTTTTAATACAAATGCATAATTAGTGATATCTGAACTTGGCACATGCACACCATCTTGATTTATTTGGCTACTACCATACAGCAACTGGTCTAAATCTAGTGTACGTGAAATAAACTGATTCTTGCTATCTCTGACGCGTCCATGCTGAGCCTCTAGCTGGCGTAAATATCGGCGCATTTCATACGCCGATATTTCTGACTCAACAGCAATAACTAGATTAAAAAAGTTTTCGCCGCTAAAACCTTCAGCCGGTGTTTCATAGATAGGTGACACATCAATACGGCCAAATTCTTCAGCCAACTCATTTATCACCTGTGGAATGTGTACATGTTTGTCGATGTTGCTGCCAACACCAATGTATATTTTGGGCATAAGTTAGACTCTTTCACCACGCTCGATGGTGACTCCTACCGCCGCAGAGCCTCGCACGGCACCCGGTTTGGCAATGGATATGCGCAGCCAGGGAATATCAAAATCGCGCATAATCGTGCTGGCAATCTGCTCAATTAGAGTCTCAACCAGCTGCGGCTGACTGTCCGCAACAATGGCACGAATGCTTTGTGAGATCGCTTTGTAATCAAGGGTGTGGGCGAGGTCATCAGTTTCTGCTGCACGCGCTATGTCAGTGGCCATTTCTAGATTAACAGTGATTTTTTGCTGTACCTGGCGCTCCCAGCCAAATACACCAATAACCGCATCCATGCTTAAATCACGTATAAAAACTGTGTCCATAGTTAACTATTCTATTAAAACCTGTTAAATAACACGTCACGGCCAGTATTCAAGCTACTAATCGACGCGAAATATTGTGAAGGCTAACCCTTTCTGTTAAGGTACGCCGCCCAAACGGATTATACAAACCAAGAAACTGTACAAATGTCTAGAGTATGTCAAGTGACCGGTAAGCGCCCAGTGGCTGGAAACAATGTTTCTCATGCACATAACAAGACGCGCCGACGATTTTTACCTAATTTGCACACCCATAAATTCTGGGTAGAAAGTGAGCGTCGTTTCGTAAAGCTGCGTTTATCGACTAAAGGGATGCGCATTATTGATAAGAAAGGCATCGATGCAGTACTTGCCGATATTCGTGCACGCGGCGAGAGTGTATAACTCCAATTAGTAGGAATTGAATCATGCGAGATAAAATCAAATTGGTATCTAGCGCAGATACTGGACATTACTACACTACCACCAAGAATAAGCGCACTATGCCGGACAAACTTGAAATGAAAAAGTATGATCCAGTAGTCCGTAAGCACGTAATCTATAAAGAAGCCAAAATTAAGTAAGCTTATCTATCCACCACGCTCAATTCTAAACCGCGTGATTATATATCGGCTTAAGCGAATAGTTACGTAACGAGCGGGCAAAATCCTCTAGTACGCGAATTCCAGTAGCCTCAGCCTCTTGGCACCACTCTGCTACTGCGCGTAACATACCTTCATTATTACTATATTTCTGCGTCCATACTTGGGTTAATCGCTGTTGATATTCGTAAACAACTTTTAACTGCAGATTATCGCGCAATACTTGATTTAGATGCTCTATCTGAGGTGCTGTCATTCGGCTGCGCTCTCTAACTAAACCCTTTTTGATGCGCTTTAAGGCGCGGCGGTAATGGCCTTCTGCCTGGCCAATCTCAGCTTTTAATACTGGCATAGTGACATGTTTTGCGTAATCGGCCATCACGTGCAACTTACTGGATACCATAGCCCGTACAGCTTCGATATCGACTAACTCTTTTTCGTTTACCTGGTTTTGTACAATCGGTCGTGGCGCCACTTTTTTCACTTGTACAAGCTTAAGCAAGCTGAGCAGACGTATGTATAACCAGCCAATATCGAACTCCCACCAATGCACCGAAAAACGTGCCGAACTGGGATAAGCATGGTGATTATTATGTAACTCTTCACCGCCAATTAAGATGCCAATATTAATTAAATTGGTCGAACCATCTTGGGTTTCAAAATTTCGGTAGCCCCAATAATGACCTGCACCATTAACCACACCGGCAGCAAGAAATGGTATCCATGCCATTTGGATTGCCCAATAAGTAAGGCCTAATGGGCCAAATAAAACCAAGTAAGCAATAAAGCTAATACTTAAACCGGCATAGGAATAACGTTCATACAGGTTCCTTTCTAACCAGTCGTCAGGTGTACCGTGACCAAATTCATCACATATTTTTGGGTCTGCGGCTGCTTCACGGTACAACTCGGCACCTTCGAGTAAAACCTTTTTGATGCCGTAAACATAAGGGCTGTGCGGGTCGTCTTTACCTTCAGTGCAGGCATGATGTTTACGGTGCACGGACACCCATGCCTTAGTCGTTTGACCGGTAGTTATCCATAACCAAAAACGGAATATATGGCTGATAATAGGATGTAATGTAATGGCACGATGAGATTGGCAACGATGCAAATACAATGTCACAGAAACGATGGTGAAATGCGTGGCAAGTAGCACACACAGTGCATCTCCCCACCAAGGTAAATTCAATATTCCTTCCAGCATCTTAAAACCCTTTGTGTCTCCCTAGCTCTAATAGCGACAAATCATACGTGTGCATTGGTATCAGCGGCAAGCCTAGCATGAGATTAAGGACAATCTGTGTTCATTTGCAGACGAATATGCCCATACTCAGTCACCTCACCGCGCCAACTTGATGCTATGAATAAGGTACCAGAATCTTCCAGAATGACACTTGGTCCGCGTATTTGTTGTCCATTAGCTAACTGCGCACGTAACAATATAGGCACAGCCTCACTTTCTCCATCTATCTGACAGTGGTCTATAGGTGGTCCCGGTTTATCATTATCAAGTCGTTCTAACTCAGGCTGCGGTACGTCTTGATATGCCCATACTCTTAAAGTGACTAATTCAATAGGATGTTTAGCAAGCATGAAACCATAACGCTGCTGGTGTGCTTCCCCAAAGCTGCGGCTGACATCCCCGCATTCATCCCAGGCTAAACTAATAGTGCTCGATTGGCCCTGATAACGCAGCTCCAACCATCGTTCAATACGCTGGGCGTGAATGCCTATTTGCTGGAGCTGTGACAGCGCATCATTTTCTAATTGCGTGAATAGGCTAGTCGCCAACCGATGGCTCTCATGAGTCCACAGCTGGCATACTGACCGCGAGCTCATTTGCCCGACTGGCGCATAAAGCATGCCTTGCGCAGAAAGTATACCGGCATTGCGCGGCATGAGAATTTGCCAGATTCCAAGTTGCTCGGCCACCGCACACATATGCAAGCCACCCGCCCCGCCAAAAGGAAATAAACTAAAGTCACTTGGGTTATGACCACGATGTATGGATATCACACGCAGTGCTTGGGTCATGTGGGCATTGGCCATATCTATGATCCCATGCGCAGCCTGCATGACTGAACAGTTA